>DAIPYV010000041.1:0-11325 GCA_036782555.1 Saprospiraceae bacterium | reverse complement strand
TGTGACACTTACCAATGATGATCAAGACTGCCCTTTTGATCCTATAGCGAAATTAATTGAAGTTCCTAAATTCGATGATAGAAACATTGACATCGTTTCAACCATTATTGACTGTGAGGAAGGAACTGTCTGTTTTGAAGTATCAGGCGATTACATTGGAGTTATCACTTGGAATTTTGGTGATCCTACTTATCCTGACTCTACTTCTAATGAGACCAACCCTTGTTACACTTATCCAAGTACAGGAACATATACTGTGACACTTACCAATGATGATCAAGACTGCCCTTTTGATCCTATAGCGAAATTAATTGAAGTTCCTAAATTTGGTGATAGAAATATCAACATTATATCTAATATAATTGACTGTGAAGAAGGAACTATCTGTTTTGAAGTGTCGGGAAACTACGTGGGCGGCATCACATGGAATTTTGGAGATATGGCTTACCCTGATTCCACATCCAATGAAACGACACCTTGTTATACCTATCCAAATTCTGGTACTTACACAGTTACCTTGACTAATGATTTTGAGGAATGTCCTTTCGATACTATTACTAAATTAATAGAAGTTCCTAAATGGACTGATAGGAATGTTGGCATTTTAGCGACCCTAACTGATTGTGAAGAAGGTATTATTTGTTTTGAAGTGACTGGCGATTACATAGGTGGCGTTACATGGAATTTTGGTGATCCGACTCATCCTGACTCTACATCTAATGAGATTACACCGTGCTATGCTTATTCAAATTCAGGAACCTATACAGTTACCTTGACTAATGAAGATGAGCTATGTCCATTTGATACAATAACTCAATTAATAGAAGTTCCTAGATTGGGAGATAGAACCGTAGAAATATTATCTAATCTAATCAACTGTGATGAAGGAACTGTGTGTTTTGGCATATCAGGAATCTTCGAAGGCGGTGTAACATGGAATTTTGGAGATATAGCGCATCCTGACTCCACATCTAATGAGATTACACCGTGCTACACTTATACAAATCCCGGAACATACACTGTTATTTTGACCAATAACTTAGAAGTGTGTCCTTTCGATACCAAAACTATTGAAATCACAGTTCCTGAAAAATTAAAATTGAATACTCTACCTAGCATTATAGTGTGTCAAGAAGACGAAACTGAATTATCCGTAGATGCAAATATCATGGGAACCTCATTTACTTGGATAGATATGAACGGTGATACTATAGGTACATCATCTACTCTAAACTATGTTGGTACAGAAAATACCACCCTTACAGTTTTTGGTGTCAGTCCTGATGGTTGTACCGACAGTGTACAAATATCCATAGAAGTCATAGATCTAATGCTTTCTGTTTCTACTAAGCCTCAAATCATATGTATAGGAGAGGAGTTCACAGCTGAAGTTAATGTAAACAATGCCGATGATTACACATTTGATTGGAATCCTAAAGATTGTATTATAAATGGTGATGGTACCAATATTGCTTTTTTCTTTGCATTGGCTGATAAGTCTTATTCCGTCATGGTGATTGAAAAAAGCACAGGCTGTAAACAATTGATTGAATTCACAACTGATTTAACTGAGCCTATTTTGGCAGAATTTGAAGGTACTGTTTGTGAAGGCCAGGAATCTAACGTAATGGTAATAATAGAAAATCCAGAAAACTATGATTTTGAATGGTCTCCTGAAAACCTTATTGTTTCAGGAGGAGATACTCCAATGCCCGTTGTAATCTTAAGTGAGGGTCAAACTTTGACTGTTAATATCACAAACAAAGAAACCGGCTGTAGCCGTGAATTAATGTACACTCCTAATGTAGTACCTCCTATTGTAATTAATTTTGCTGAACCCATTTTACAAATCTTTGAAGGCCAAAGTACTACTATAACTATAAGAAATCCACAAAGTGGGGTTTCATATAGTTGGAGTAATGGCGAAACTGGACCTTCTATAGACGTGGAGCCTATTGCTACTACAACGTATACCGTTACTGCCACTGATGTCAACGGTTGTACAGGTACAGCACAGATTATAGTTAATGTAAGGGCTATACCCTGTACTGAAGATGACGAGTATCTTCCCAACGCATTTACTCCCAACGGCGACAACTTCAATGACATTTTATTTGTGAAGTCTAATGTCATAGAAGAAATGACATTGGTTATTTTTAATAGATGGGGTCAAGAAGTGTTTAGAGCTACAGATATAAATTCAGGATGGGATGGAACTTTCCAAGGTAAAGATTGCGCTCCGGATGCTTATTCTTATTATTTGAGAGCATCTTGTATAAATGGTGAGAGTTTTGCAAAAAAAGGCAATGTCACCTTGATAAGGTAAAACATACTAAAACTAAAGGCAATCTAAAAAGCACAATGAAAAAAATCATTGTGCTTTTTTTTTGTGCTATGCTTCCAAAATAAAGGTAATGATTCAATCTGAATTTTGCTTTAGAAACTGCCCTTTTTCCTAAGGTCAAGAAAATATTAAGAAAAAAAAAAGCCATCAAAATTTGATGGCTTCTAAATTTTAAGCTGATAAAGCTCTTACCAAATGATAATCACCATAGCTCTCTTTAATTTTTTCTTTGAGTGCTTTTCTCGCAAAAAATATTCTACTTTTGACAGTCCCTAAAGGCAAATCAAAAGTATCAGCTATCTCTTGATATTTGTATCCTTCAAAATGCATCACAAAAGGAATCCTAATACTATCGTCTAAGGCATCTATCATATTGTGAAGTTCCTTTATTAAAATGTTGCGATTAGCATCATTATCAATTAATGACCCACCAGAGTTTATAAAATAAAGATTGTCTGTACTGTCTATAATTGTATTGGCTTTGATTTTCTTACGATAATTATTAATAAATATATTTTTCATTATCGTGAATGTCCATGCCTTAAAATTAGTGTCAGGCCTAAATTTATCTCTATTTGTAATAGCTCTAATGGCAGTTTCTTGATACAAATCTCTAGCGTCTTCAGTATTCTTTGTGAGATTATACGCAAAAGCATTCAATGAATCTGTCAATCCGTCAAATTTGTTATCGAATTCTAATGTAGACATGCTTTTAATTTTTGTTGCAACAAATGTAGTACAATTGTTGAACATATTCAAAGCATTTTTATATAAATTTGTGTTAAAAAAAATATAAATTTAAATTTGATTATTATAAGTAATTCATTATCAATATTTTTTAAACTATAACAAGCAAATATAAATCACAAAAAAAACTAGGCTATCATTGACTTTACAGTATCGTAATCTCCATATCTCGCTTTTATTTTGTCCTTTAATGCTTTTCTTGCAAAAAAGATTCTACTCTTTACTGTGCCTAATGGCAAGTCAAACATCTCGGAAATCTCATTATATTTATATCCGTCATGATGTAACATGAATGGAATCTTAATACTATCCTCCAATTGACTAATCATACTTCCTAATTCATCCATCAGAATGTTCTTAGCACCGTCATTATAATTGCTATTGCTTAAACTACCATCAAGGAAAAATCCCGTTTCAGTAGAATCCAAAAAAGTATTGGCCTTGACCTTTTTGCGGTAGTTATTAATAAATATATTTTTCATTATCGTAAAAGTCCATGCCTTAAAATTAGTTTCAGGCCTAAACTTTTCCTTATTATTCAGTGCTCTAAATGCTGTTTCTTGATACAAATCTCTAGCGTCTTCCATATTTTTAGTAAGGCTATAAGCAAATGCATTGAGAGAATCTGTTAAGAAATTAAGGTTTTGGTTGAATTCTATTGTTGACATAATTTATTATTTTACTGCAAAGGTACGTTTTGTTTAACATTTTACCAAATTTTCTTAAACAAAAATTGCTTATTTTAGTATAATTTTTTCTTATTGGATTTGTTTTTCAATAAATTTCCGCAATATTTTATCCTATCTATTTGATTATAAGTTTTTTATAAAAATAACAAGATGACAAAAAAAATACTGTTAACCTGTATTACTACAGACTAACAGTATACCTATTTAGCTCAATAAACCAAAATTTTGCTATTAAATCACTTTATTTAAGCGCAGCTATCAATTTTGTGGCTAATTCTGATCCGATTTTATTTTGAGCCTCTTCTGTAGATGCTCCAATATGTGGAGTAAGAGAAACTCTTGGATGGGACAAAATGTCTTGTCGAGGTGTGGGTTCATTCTCGAAAACATCCAGTCCAGCTGCATGAACCTTACCGCTTTCCAATGCCTCCAACAATGCATCTTCTTCTATAGTACCTCCTCTACTGCAATTGACAATAACAACACCCTTTTTCATTTTTAAAAACTCATTTTTACCTATTATTGGTCTACCTATAGAAGGAATATGTAATGATATGAAATCAGCATCGGCCAACATGTCATCCATTTCAACGGTTTTTACATTGACTTCTATACCCATATGTGATGGTCCCAATAATATTTTAGCTTCTTCCAAAAACGGGTCAACAGCCAATATATTCATACCCAATCCTAAACCTACTCGGGCCATCTCTTGACCTATTCGACCAAAACCAATGATACCCAAAGTTTTATCTTCTAACTCTGTTCCTTTGGCATAGGCCTTTTTCAAAGTATTAAAATCCGTATGTCCACTTAGTGGCATAGCTCTATTGGCCTGATAAATAAATCTTGAAAGACTCAGCATATGACCCATAGCCAACTCTGCCACAGATCTTGAAGATGCGGCTGGCGTATTGATTACAGATATACCTTTAGATTGGGCATATTCTACATCAATATTGTCTAAACCTACTCCTCCTCTTCCTATAGCTTTCAAATTAGGAGTTGCATCTATGAGTTCTTTCCTCACTTTAGTAGCACTTCTTACACAGATTGCATCAAACTCATTGAGTCTGTTCATTAAATCTTCTTGCTCAATTTTTTGAGTTTGTACTTCAAAGCCAGCATCTTCAAGCATTTTTTTTCCTATGTCTTCGATACCATCATTAACTAATATTTTCATTTTATATTTTTTACGACGAATTAAAAAATTAACATTACAAAGTTAATATTAATTGTATTGTCTAAAGACTGTTCTTAACTTTATTAACCATTAATTAATAAATATATTCACCGCATCATTCAGCCCATACTTTACATCCCTCTGTACAATTAATACATATATCGATTTTATCCCTACCTTTTAAAAGTAAATTTCTAAAATTATGATAATCTACCCCTTTCCAGATTTCCTTAAATGATGTTGACTTTAAATCACCCAGTTTATGAGTAGCATCTTTGTCAAAACAGCATGGCACCACAAGACCGTCCCAAGTGATAACGCATGCATGCCATAATTTCCAACAATGATTTAATAATTCATTTTTGACATGCCATGTACCATCCTCATTCTGAGCATAACGTGCATATTTTTTTATGGTAGGAATTAATTCGTTTCCGTTTTTATAATCATATACCTGTGCTGTTTTAAGCTTAACTTCATCTACACCTATTTCTTTAGCCAAACGATAGATTTCAGGTATCTGATGCTCATTAGGCTTGACTACTAAAAATTGAAAGATAATATGTGGTGTGGGGGACTTCATCTTTTTTTTGGCTTGTACCAAGTTTCTTGTTCCTTGAAGTACTGTCTCTAATTTACCCCCTTTTCTATAATTTTCATAAACTTCCTGAGTGGTACCATCTACCGAAATAATAACTCTATCTAAACCAGATGCAATAGTTTTTTCTGCTATGGCTTTATTTAAAAAATGGCCGTTAGTGGAAGTAATGGTGTAAATACCTTTTTTAGAAGCATATTGGACCATATCTAAAAATTCAGGATTGATGTAGGGCTCCCCCTGAAAATAAAAAATAAGATAAGACAGCTCTTTATGAACTTCGTCTATTATACTTTTAAAAAAATTGGGCTTTAGATTACCCGTATCCCTTGTAAAACTTCTAAGTCCAGACGGACACTCAGGACATCTCAAATTGCATGCTGTTGTAGGTTCCACTGAAATAGTCATTGGAATACCCCACTGTATCGATTTTTTCATAAATTTTGTAAGAATAAAGGAAGTGTATAACTTCACAATATTAATACATCTTTTGAATGTAAGTTTCTTTAAAAAATTAAAAATGTCTCTTTTATAAAATGGCATATCAATGAAAAGATATATTTAAACTATAAAAATAAAGATAGGTTTACCATATTCTCTAAATCTTGGCTAAAGCTTATTCCTTTTCATTAATTACAAAAAATGAAAATTTCAATTTGCTTGAGTCTTCATATACTCATTAATCGGTGTTTTGTTTATAAAAATATCTGATATGACCGCTAAACCATTGTCAACATAAATTTGTGCATACATTATATCAACATCAGAAAAACCTTGTACTAATTTTTCAGCCTCTAGTGCCCTATTTTCTTCCATATAAAAGCGATTAAATGGATATATTATATTTATCCTTGGTGTATCTGAATAGTTATCTATATAACTAATTTTTGCTTTTACAAAAAAATTAGTCTCTAATGGTTTACTTTTTTCCACATAGGCTATTTGCCCAAAACCTAAACTGTCTTCTTGAAAAACCACATATATATTCTGGCCTTCTTCCCAATCTTCAAGATCTTTTATCTCATATTTATCCTCTTCAAAGTATAATGAAATGTATTTCCCTCTAAAAGGATCGTGAGGATCAATAGGCCTTATCTTCAATCTCAATTCTATCCCACTTTTTAAAATATAGTCATTTATCATAATCATAGAAGCTGGAACGAGCCATTGGACCGCAACTAAAACCACAAAGGATATCAATATAATTTTATTTCTACTCATTTATTTTGCGTTTATTAATGATTTGGTAATTGGCTATATAAAAGCCTATACCCATCACTATAAAAACTATACCTCTCAATAAAAAGCTATAATCAGAGCTAAAAAACTTTATCAATACCCAAATAGATACTATCAATAAACCCAAGTTCATGAGCTTGACATGAGTTCTCTCCATACCTTGATAAATACACCCTATACCCAAAACCAAAATCAAAGTATTAATAAGAATGAAGCCAAAAGGCGTGTATAAGCCTATACATATAAATATAAAGTAGATTAAGTATAGAAAATTGAATGGGTTAATATTTTTTAATTGCGTATTTTTAAATTGGTCCAGAAATAAATATGTGGATATTGCTGTTAAAATTAAAGAGATATTAAAGTCTCTCGAAAAAATAAATGGCTTATACAAATCCATCTCGTTCCAAGCAAATATGCTACTCATATAAAAGATGACAATTAAACTTATTGCTACAGAAATAGGCTTATAGCCCGTACGAAAAAATTGAATTTTTTCGGCATATAATAAATTGCCCATCAAATAATACAAGCCCATGAGACTCATATATACTATTGTGTAACGTGGACTAGAATCCTTATCTGTAAATGTTAAAAACATAATGGCTATTGATAAAGGTAAAATCCAATGATGTAGGGTGATAAATCCCACATCTTTATTTTCTTTCACCAGTAAAATATAATTAGGTAGCATGGTCAAAATAAGGGCCCAATAAACATAGTTGATTTCATGAGGGGACACACTACTCATGTGACTCATACCATAAGCCGTAACAAGAACTATAGTCAGCAATGAAACCATATATGAACTCATGATATAAACTAATGGCACTGCGAGCAAAGTCCAAATCAGTAAGAAAGTCGACATATCTCCTACGATATGATATATTTGACTAATTTGAGCAATGCAGGCTCCTACTGTAAAAAAAAGAAGTGTAGCAGTAGCCTCTTTCCATATTTTATTGGTGCTTCTTTTTAGAAGTACGTAGCCACACATTATTTGACTTAATAATAATGGCGTAAAGGCTATTAAGGTTTTAGTTAAAACACTGAAATAATCCCAATTGTGTCCTATGATAAGTATTAAACCTAAACCACTAAAAACTGATCCCAATATTCCAAAGATTAATAATAGAGGATGAATCTTAACCTTTTCTTTCGTTTGATAGTAATGTATAATTTTCATACCATCTTCCTCAGTAATAATACCCGCGTCTATAAGCCGGGGAACCTCGTTTATGATATCTATTTTCATTATTTAGTTATAAGACTAAAAACCTTTTAAATATTCTGATTTGCTAATATAATCTGCCATCTAAACGTCCAAAAATAACATAAAATTGTATAATAATGATTTAATATGATGATGCATCTATATGAAAAAAATTATTACAGTTAATCCAACAAATTTACTACCTTTGTGGTTATATTTGCCATTATGAGCCAATTTATAGTATCTGCACGAAAATATCGCCCTACCTCATTTGATGAAGTTATTGGGCAAGACCATGTAGCTAAGACATTAAAAAATGCTTTGCAAACTGATCATTTAGCTCATGCCTTTTTATTTACTGGTCCCAGAGGTGTAGGAAAAACCACATGCGCACGAATATTAGCCAAAATCATTAATTGCGAAAATCCAGTAGACAAAGTTCAAGCATGTAATTTATGTTCCTCTTGCCTTTCTTTTAATGATAATGCTTCATTTAATATTTTCGAATTAGATGCTGCGTCCAATAATAGTGTAGAAAATATCCGCTCACTTATAGACCAAGTAAGAATCCAACCACAGCACGGAAGATATAAAGTATTCATTATAGATGAGGTACATATGTTGTCTTCTGCAGCTTTCAATGCATTTTTGAAAACCTTGGAAGAGCCTCCAGCTCATGCTATCTTTATCTTGGCTACGACCGAAAAACATAAAATCATTCCTACGATTTTGTCGAGATGTCAGATTTTTGATTTTAGACGTATTCAGATTTCAGACGCTGTGCATCAACTCAAAATGATATGTCAGGAAGAAAATATAGAAGCCGAAGAAGAGGCTCTTCATACTATAGCTGTTAAAGCAGATGGAGCCATGCGTGATGCTTTAACTATTTTTGATAAAATCAAAAGCTCTATAGATGGAAAAACTGTCACTTATAAAGATGTCGTATCTAATCTTAATTTATTAGATTATGAATATTATTTTAGAATAACAGATGCCATGATACGCCAAGATATTGGCAGTGTTTTATTGTCATTAAATGAAATAGTAAAGCAGGGGTTTGATCCTGAACATTTTGTAGTAGGATTGGCCGAACATTTCAGAGATTTGCTTATAGCCCGCATTCCTGCCACCCTTAAAATATTGGAGGGAAGCGACGAGCTCAAAAAAAGATATTACTATCAAGCCAGCTTAGCGAACTCAGGTTATCTTCTTACTGGATTAAATATCCTTAACCAAACAGATATCAACTTATCAAGGTCCAAAAACAAAAGGCTGCAAGTTGAAGTAGCTTTGAGTAAGATTACTTTTTTAAGTGCAGCTAAAGAAGCGGATGTATTCAACATTAGTAAGGTTTCACAGGAAAAAAAAACTGAACTTAGCAACGACATAGAGGCCGAGTCAACATTACAATATATTGATAATCATAGCATTATTAATAAAAAAGATGAAGTTCTAGTACAAGATGTAAACACCAGAAATCAACAGCCTGAAACTAAACCAGTCATTGAAACTCAGCCAAATTTAAATAAATCCTCTAGCACAACTGTACCTAATTCAGGTACAGATTCGCCCAAAATAACTAACCTTTCGGCCATTAGGGATCAAATCAAAGCAGCCGAAAAATCAAAGGCTAAAAGCAGAGAGAACCTTAGTCTTGAATCTGTTATTGAAATATGGGAAGATTACACCAACAATAATCCCTCCAAAAGTGTGCAGACAGCACTCAAAATGGCTCTTTTGAATTATTCCGATTATACCGTTTTTGCGAAAGTACCCGCACAAGTTACAAAAGACATCATTCTGCACGAGGCGGCATTGATTGATCGCTTGAGAGAAGAATTGGGTGTTTCTGATTTGAGGTTAGATATTGAAGTGGACAGTTCCTCCTTTCCTGAATTTGAGGACCAAAAACCTATTCAGGCCATGACTCAAAGAGAGAAATATATGCATATGTTAGAAAAAAACAAGGCCATCGGTCTGCTCACTCAAACATTAGGATTAAAACTAGATTCTGAATTATAAAATCATTTAAGCAATTTAAATAAAAGTATGTCCGACTTCAAAAATTTTATGTTTAATTTCTTAAAAGAAAACATCAAAATTAATGACTTATTTAAATCTAAAACATTTAAATTTAGAAAAAACACTTACATCTTTTTGAACGAAATAGAGGGGTCAAGTATTTATTATATTGTCAAAGGAAATGTTCACATAGGCATGTATATTGACGATAAAGAAACTCTAACCTCCAAAGTGCTACCTGGTGAATTTTTTGGGGAAAACGCATTATTAGTTGAAAAGAGTACTAAAGAATTTGCTTTGGTTGCTTCGGATTCCTTAATTGCAGTTATTCCAATAAATGACTGGACAAATATCACCTGTAAACACCCTGAATTGAACATATTTATGATGCAAATGGTATTGAAAAGGAAAAAAGAAGTTCAAGATAGGTTAGAGTCTGTACTTTTCAAAGATACCAAAACTAGAATTATAGAGTTTTTACTCCAATGTCTAACAGAGGATGGGGTGAAAGACCATAATGATTATATGATAACTCCTATGATAACTCATCAAAATATAGCCAATTGGGTGTCCACATCGAGGCAAACAGTCACACTACTTCTTAATGAGCTTAAAGAAAAGTCCATTATAGAGTTCGACAGAAAAAATTTTATTGTAAAAGATTTGGAAGCACTAAAATCATATTTAACAACATAAAATAATAAAAATGCTTGTCATAAATGATACTCTAGTAAGTTTGGATGTAGTAGATTCAAATTTTGTATGTGATCTCAATGCCTGCAAAGGAGCCTGCTGTACAGAAGGTGATTACGGCGCTCCGTTAAAAGCCGATGAAATGGACATTATTACTCAATATATAGATATCATTAAAGACAATCTGCCCGAAAGGTCTCAGAAGATATTAGATACTGAAAATGGGTTTACCTACTTCAAAGAACCCAAAGCATGGGGCACTACGTGTCACGACGATGGAGCGTGTATCTTTTTGACAAAAAACGAACTAGGTATAGCCATATGTGGAATAGAAAAAACTTATTACGAAGGAAAAATTCCTTTTAAAAAACCTATCTCTTGTCATCTCTATCCTGTTCGAATCTCCAAAAATGAGATTTCAGGTTTTGAAGCATGGAATTATGACAGATGGGATATATGTTCTGCGGCTTGCACCAAAGGTGATAGAGAAAAAGTACCTATTTACAAATTTGTAAAAGATGCCATCATCAGAGAAAAAGGACAAGATTTCTATGATGAGTTGGACGCTGCTGCGGAGCATATGAAGGAGCAAGA
>DAIPYV010000040.1:0-23191 GCA_036782555.1 Saprospiraceae bacterium | reverse complement strand
AAATGCCTGATTCTATAGCCATAGCATTGGATATCGTACTTGAAAAATTAGAAGGCAACGAAGAAGCTTATAGATATTTCTTGGCAGATTTTCTTAATAAATATGCCCAAATGAAGGTTGTAGGTTACGATGCACTATATGTTCACTTAATAGATAAATACTATAAAAAAGGAAAAGCTTCATGGGTTAGTGAGGAAAATCTCAAGAAAATGTCTGATAATGCAGATGATTTAAGGCCTATATTGATAGGTAAAAAAATGCCAGATATCGTCACTTATTCTCAAGATAATAAGCCGGTAAAACTTCATAATATACAATCTCCTTTCACAGTTGTTTTCTTTTGGGCACCTGACTGTGGTCATTGTAAAAAGATTACACCCCTTGTTGTAGATTTTTATAAAAAAAATAAAGACAAAGGTGTGACATTGCTTTCCATCTGTACTAAAGGTGGTGATAAACTTAAAACTTGTTGGGAGGCCGTAACAGAAAAAGGAATGCAAGATTTTTTAAATACAGCTGATGAATATCAAAGATTTAATTCGAAAGTAAAAATCAAGTCTACACCAAAAATTTTTATTCTTGATGAAAATAAAGAAATTCTAATCAAAGATATACCTGCCGAGGAATTAGATAGAATATTTAACGAAATACTAAAAGTTGAGGAAAACAAAAAGGCAGCTAAATTAAAGTAATACGAATTGTATTCTCAAAAGAAAGGGATTAATTCATGTAGTTAGTCCTTTTTTTTTGCACTAAATATCCCACTCATTTGGATTGTGTAACTTATCGTTAAATAGCAATATTCAAATATATTCTCATTTAGGCATTATTTTTGAAGTATTAGGGTATGACCATTAATAAATAAATCATGCCAACACCGCACATAGAAGCTAAAGATGGGGAAATAGCTGAATCCATATTGTTACCTGGAGATCCATTGAGAGCTAAATACATTGCTGATAATTTTTTGGAAGACGTACAACAGTTCAATAGGGTAAGAAATATGTTGGGCTATACAGGATATTATCAAGGTAAGAGCGTATCAGTGATGGGTACCGGAATGGGTATGCCGTCCATAGGTATCTATTCCTATGAGTTGATCAAGTTTTACGGGGTGAAAAATCTTATCAGAGTGGGTTCTGCCGGGTCGATTCAGCCAGATGTGAGAGTGAAGGATATCGTTATAGCTCAGGCCGCTTCTACTAATTCCAACTTTAGTAAGCAATTTGACGTACGCGGTGAGTTAGCTGCAATATCTGATTATAGATTGATGTCCTCAGCTGCAAAACGAGCTCAAGAACTCAAACTCAAATATCATGTAGGTAATATCATGAGCTCGGACACTTTTTATGATTTCCAAGACGAAAGTTGGAAAAAATGGGCTCAAATGGGTGTGTTATGTCTTGAGATGGAAGCTTATGCTCTTTTCTTGACAGCAGCATCACTGCAAGCTAAAGCACTGACTATATGTACGATATCTGATTCTTTGGTTTCTGGAGAAAGTATGAGTCACCAAGACAGAGAAACGTCTCTGGGAGACATGATTGGTTTGACATTGGATATTGTTTGATTTAAGATCATAGTTGTATATACCACCATAAATATTTTAGATTTTGGAGATAGAAAGACATTCATTAACCATAGCTTTTGATGCCAAGCGATTATTTAATAATAATACTGGTTTAGGCAACTATTCTCGAACTTTAGTACGTAATCTCCAGAAATATTATCCACAACACGAATACCATCTTTTTACACCTAAGATAAAAGTAAACGAAGAAACAGAATATTTTTTAGACACTACAAAATTTACTATACACACGCCCAAAAGGACAGGAATATTATACAGGTCATGGCTTATGTCACGAGACGTCAATAATTTGAAACCGGACATATTTCATGGTTTAAGTCATGAACTTCCTTATGGCTTGAATAGAGATATTAATACATTGGTGACATTTCATGATCTTATTTATGAGAAGTTCCCCGACCAATTTGGTCTTTGGGATAGATATGCCTATAAGTTTAAATACAAAGGATCTGCTTTTAAGTCAGATTTTATTTTGGCAATCAGCCAAAGCACAAAAAAAGACCTAAAGGAAATTTATGGCTTAGATGATGAAAAGATACATGTCGTTTACCAATCTTGTCATTCGGACTTTCAGAAAACGGGAATGTCCCAAGATTCAAAATTACCAAAAAAATTGGATGGCTTGAGAGACTTTTTACTTTATGTAGGATCCATCATTGAGCGAAAAGGTCTTTTAGATATCGTGGAGGCATACAGTCATTTACCTAAAGAATTTCAAAAGCCTTTTGTAGTAGTAGGATCAGGCAAAGGCCATTATTATAACTCAATACTTTCCTTAATAGAAAAATGCAAACTTCAAGACAAATTTATTTTTCTTAATAGCATAACCAATCATCAATTGGTCAGTATTTATAATGGCTGTTCCATTTTTATTTACCCATCTATCTATGAAGGATTTGGAATACCCGTCATAGAAAGTTTGTTCTGTAAAAAGCCTGTAATCACGACCAATGTATCATCGTTGCCAGAGGCAGCAGGTCCAGGCGCAATTTTAGTAATGCCTAATGATATTATGGCCCTAAGTGAAGGTATAAAAACATTGTTAACTCAAAAAGATATTTATATCACAAAGGCGCAATCGGGATATGATTACGTCAAGGATAATTTTTCAGATAGAATAACTGCTGAAAATTTGATACAACTTTATAAATTGATAATTGATAAAAAAATATAATTTTATCTTAAATTTAATAAAGCCGTATTAGTATTGTAAGTTGTAAATCCGATAATTCTATCGTAAATATCACCAAGTCCTCTATAATATACTATGGCTTGATAATCATTTTCAGTTTCATTCCATGTACCTTCTAAAGTTTTATAGTCAATATTGCCTTCAGCATCAACGATACCATAAAAATAGTTGTAAAATCCTTGTTTTAGGAATACAGTGGTTGTGTACATATCAGATTGAGCATCATATTCCATTTTGTATGATTCACGAGGTTCATAATTATTGATACCGCCTAGGATATAGATATTTTCTCCTTTATTAAGAAATATTCCAGCATCTAATTTGAAAGTAACGTAAACGTATTCAGCACTAAAATTTCTTTCTTTAGCTCTTGATGCTATGTTTAAAGCTGAATTTCGAACTTGACTTATTTCAGTTGGATTGACGTTGTCGAAAGAAGCCAAATTCACCAAGTTATTCAAATCTCTCCCTCCTGCACGTTCGAAATTTTCAACGTAAAACCTACCATTAAAATCAAACTCAGCCAAGTGGACTTTTCGTTCACGTGATTCCTCCTGATAAAGAGTGGCAAATATTTCATCTTTTTTTCTGTCAACTTTTTGTACACCTCTCCCTATAACCATCAATCTGCGGGTGTCAAATTGTCTATACTCAGCTAGACCCCAAAATTCAAAAGTACGTAATCTATTGAATCTTAGAAAATTTCCCGCAAAAATAGTCGGTTTTGAATCCACGTAATTGTCCCAGTTTTCATTTTGCAACATCACTACCGAAACTTCTTCTAATGCATTACGCATAGCAAAGTTTTCATAATTTACATTGACTTGAAGCTCTTGTTTAAATCTTATATTATCCACATCGGCCGGGAAGATAGAGGTGATTTCGAGACCTACTTGTGGATCCATGACTAGAAATCTTTGACTTAATACAGGATAGGCAATATCTTCTTCGTATATGACGAGCAGGTAATTTCCAGATACTCTAAATTGAGTATCCTCATTAGGAAACTTTTTCCAATAATGAATATATTGCGACCTAGTATTGATAGAATACTCATAATTTCTGAGCCTTTCATCATTAAAGCCCGCTAAAAATTCGTTTTCACGGAGTGTACTAGGTTTCCAGTCTTTATCACAGTGTATAATTCTGTAAAAAAATATTCTTTCCTCATTGAGCAAATCATCAAAATGAATCGTAACAAAATCACCACTACCTAATTTTAAGACGGGAAATAGGGTAGGGACATCATTTAAAAGCAACTCTACGGATTTGATTTCTTCATCATAGACCCTGTTATGAAATTCAAAATTGTATTTTTGAGAAAACAAAAGCGACGAAAGGAATAAGAAAAAGACTGAATGTAATATACGCATTTACTGAAATATTTGATTGCAAAAGTAAACAAAACCAATTGTATTCTATGAATAATATTGGCACAAACATCCTTAAAACGATAAAAAACCTTAAATAGTGTTAAAATTAAGTCAAAATCACCAAGTTGTTTTTAGACGGCTTATTCTTTCTTGTCTCTCAAAACCTAAATTTATCATTCTGTCTAATAAGTCAGCGTAGGGAACTCCCGAAGCAGCCCATAATTTAGGATACATACTAGCGCTAGTAAATCCAGGCAAAGTATTAATTTCATTAATGACAAAAGTATGGTCATCTCTAAGAAAAAAATCTACGCGTGATAGACCTTCACCTCCAATAGCTAAAAACGCTTTTATAGCTGATTCTCTTAATAAAAGAGATAGCTCTTCAGGCATTTCTAAAGGTATTTTTTTATCAGCGCCTGTAGAGGAGTAATACTTCGTTTCAAAAGAATAGAACGTGTCGGATACTTTTACACCTCCCAAAACTGATGCCTCGGGAAAATCATTGCCCAAGATGGCGCATTCGACTTCTGTCCCTATTACAGCTTCTTCTATGAGTAGTTTTCTATCGTATTGAAAACCATCACTAATAGCGTTTTCAAACTCTTCTTCTGTATTGACTTTGTGTACACCCACGGAAGAACCAGCATTCGCTGGTTTGACAAATATCGGTAGGCCTAAGTGGGCTTTAGCTATATCAAAAGTTATCTCCTCCTTATTATGGGTATGGACCACTATATACTTCGCTATGGGTATGCCCGCCTCATTCCATAATTTTTTAGAAATTTCCTTGTCCATACCTATAGATGATGCTAAAACATCGACCCCTACAAAAGCCAATTTTAGACTTCTGAATAATCCTTGAATAACACCATCTTCACCATATGCGCCATGCAAAACTGGAAAAGCTATATCTACGTGAGTAACTTTTTGGTAGGTATCCTTGTCTATGATATAACAAGTGTCATCTAATGACTCCAAATATACCGGTCGATAGCCAGGTTTCAGGGCGATTTTCTCATTGTCGTTTGCATTATCCAAGAGCTCATCTTTTTCATAAAGATGCCATTTTCCCTCCTTGCTAATACCAGCTATCAAAACATTATATTTTTGGGTGTTGAGATTATTAATAACACTCCATCCCGATCTGAGTGATATGATGTGTTCCGTTGAAGGACCACCTAATATGACTAAAACATTTTTCATAAATAACCGATAATTAGAATTAAGGCCGTAAAATTAACACTCACGGACAATATTTTTTAATAAATTGTCAAATAAATATAAAAATTATGAAAATTGGCCAATTGGGATTGGATTAGTTTTATACCATATTGTTGTAATATTTACAAAATTGATTATTAAAAAATTACTTATAATTTAAAAATATCATTTATCTTTGCAGCAAATATAATATTAGCGTGCATTAATACCATCAGTAATAATGCTATAATTATTTTTAAATCAATAAATTAGAAAGACAAGATATAGATATGGCTAAAATTTTAATAGTAGATGATGATAAGAGTATCCGCAAGACACTGCGGGATATATTAGAGTTTGAAAAATACGAAATTGACGAAGCTGGAGATGGCTTAGAGTGTATTGTGAAAATAAAGCAAAATCATTATGATGTAGTGGTAATGGATGTCAAGATGCCGCGTATGGATGGTATGGAGGCTATTGACAAGGTTCAATCCATCAATCCTGAATTGCCTGTCATTATGATATCTGGACATGGCAATATAGATACCGCTGTAGAGTGTGTCAAAAAGGGTGCATTTGACTTTATACAAAAACCACCTGACTTAAATAGGCTACTGATAACCTTGCGCAATGCTATGGATAAATCCAGTCTCATATCAGAAAAAAAAGTGCTCCAAAAAAAGATTAAAACTGGAAGCATCCAAGAAATAAAAGGAAAATCTGAAAGTATTTCATTGATTAAAGACACCATAGAAAAAGTAGGTCCGACAGATGCGCGAGTGCTCATAACAGGACAAAATGGTACGGGTAAAGAATTAGTAGCCCGGTGGCTTCACGAAAAAAGTCGAAGAAATGAAGCGCCTGTAGTAGAGGTAAACTGTGCAGCTATACCATCAGAATTGATAGAAAGTGAGCTTTTTGGACATGAAAAAGGATCATTTACATCAGCTATAAAACAGCGATTGGGTAAATTTGAACAAGCTCATGGTGGAACACTCTTTTTAGATGAGATTGGAGATATGAGCCATTCAGCCCAAGCCAAAGTATTGCGCGCCTTACAAGAAAATAAAATTACAAGGGTAGGGGGTGAAAAAGACATCTCTGTAGATGTGCGAGTCGTCGCTGCAACCAATAAAGATTTACGAGCTGAAATTGCAAAAGGTAATTTTAGGGAGGATTTATACCATAGATTGGCTGTCATTATCATTAAAGTCCCCGCACTCAATGAACGAAGAGAAGATATTCCGGAGTTGGTACAACATTTTATAGAGAGCGTCTCGACAGAATATAATACAGCACCTAAAAAGATAGAGCCCGCCGCAATTAAACTTCTGCAAGATGTGAATTGGACGGGCAATATTAGAGAATTGCGTAATGTTGTGGAAAGATTGATAATACTCTCTGGTAAAAGTATTACTGCAAAAGATGTAACAAATTACGTATATAATACAGCTGATAAAAGTACGGCACTCGAAAAAGTATTTGAACAATATGATAGTTTTGAGTCAATGAATCAATATCTCAAAGAGGAGTTTGAAAAATTCAAACATCACATGGTGTGATGATAAATCAAATGTCACATTTACTAGAAAATGTTGTGAACAGATTACAGCTTTTTCTGTTTTCGTGTATGTTTTTAATTAAATCATGCAAAACAAAATCATATGTCACCAGAGGAATTAGCCCATGTCAATAAACATGTGGAAAGAAAAATGAAAAAGTGGAGTGAAATCAAAGGTGAAAACTCATGGACCATGTTTAAGGTCATAGCGGAACTTGTAGATGGCTTTGAGCGCTTAAACAAAATTGACCCTTGTGTTTCTATTTTTGGCTCAGCACGCACAAAGGCGGATCATAAGTACTACAAACTAGCTTCAGAAATTGCCGCTAAATGTATAGATGAGGGTTTTGGTGTCATAACAGGCGGTGGACCAGGCATAATGGAAGCCGGCAATAAAGGTGCTTATCTCAATAATGGTCTTTCGGTTGGCCTTAATATTGATTTACCTTTCGAACAGTTCAATAATCCATATATAGACCAAGGTAATATATTACATCACAGATACTTTTTTGTAAGGAAAGTGATGTTTGTAAAGTATGCGCAAGCTTTTATAGTTTGTCCAGGTGGATTTGGTACATTGGACGAACTTTTTGAAGTTCTGACTTTGATTCAAACCAATAAAATTTCTCCTGTACCTGTCATTTTAGTAGGTAGTGAATACTGGAACGGATTGAGAGAGTGGATACAAAAAGTCATGTTAGAACAAGAAAATAATATTTCAGCTAAAGATATGGATTTAATACCCATATCTGATGATCCTGACGAAATTGTTAGTATCATCAGAGACTTCTATAGTGGAAGTGACTTGGCACACTCACTAAGACCAAATTATGAATTATAAAATATTACCATTGGAAGCAACAATCAATCGGATAATTAATGACAAACAAGTCATTTTATTGTTCCTATTATCGATATTTTTTATTGCCAACACACTTATAGCAGAGTTTATAGGTGTTAAGATTTTTTCATTAGACAAAATGATTAATCTTCGTGATTTTTCTATTACCATCTTTGGTGAGAAGGTTACAGGCCTTAACCTCACAGCTGGTGCAGTTTTATGGCCTTTGGTATTCATTATGACAGATGTCATTAATGAATACTTCGGACTTAGAGTAGTGAAATTGTTATCTTATACGGCTATTATTGTTATCTTTTACAGCTTCTTTATCATCTACGGTGCTATATACTTGCCTCCTAATGATTGGTGGCAGAATGAAAGCGGTCTTCTTATGCTGAGATCAGGACTCGTACCTGATATGAATGCAGCATTTACCAAAATCATGGGTCAAGGCCTATGGATTATAATCGGGTCTATGGTGGCTTTTCTTATCGGTCAAATAGTAGATGTCACGGTTTTTCACAAAATTAAAAAGTGGACCGGTGATAAATGGGTTGGACTTCGAGCT
Source organism: Saprospiraceae bacterium (assembly GCA_036782555.1). Classification (GTDB taxonomy): domain Bacteria; phylum Bacteroidota; class Bacteroidia; order Chitinophagales; family Saprospiraceae; genus OLB9. Next base: position 14,859 of record DAIPYV010000040.1, on the reverse strand, counting down.
ACGGGGAGTACTTTGATATCCCAATTCTTAGACAGCTATGTTGTTATATTAATTGCGTTTTGGATAGGTTCTGACTGGAATTTGAGTTTAGTTTTAGCCATTGGGACTGTAAATTATATATATAAATTTGTGGTGGCTATTGTTTTGACACCTGTGATTTATTTATCGCACTATGTTATTGACAAGTTTTTGGGCCAGGATCTAGCTCATCAGATGAAGACTTCAGCGCAAAATGGATGATTTTCTCTAAAGTGTTAAAAATCCCTAAATAGGTTAAGTTAGGAAACCAATAACAGTAACTTGTGTTATGTATTAAATTTTAAATAATGGAACACATTGCAATAGTTTGGTTTAGAAATGATTTAAGACTTCACGATAACGAGGCACTTACAGAGGCATTGAGTCGTGCCACTAAGGTTATTCCTGTTTATGTGTTTGATGAGCGTGTTTTTCATTCCAATACTTCTTTAGGCTTCAGAAAAACCGAAAAATATAGAGCTAAATTTATCATTGAAAGTATCGAAGATTTGCGGAAAAGTCTACAGAGTAGGGGAGCAGACTTAGTAGTAAAAGTCGGAAAGCCAGAAGAAGTAATTTTTGAATTGGCACAAAAATATAAAACAAGCTGGGTCTATTGTAATCGTGAACGCACAGAGGAAGAAGTGAGCGTTCAAAACAAACTGGAAGATAAACTTTGGACAATTGGTCAAGAACTGAGGTTTGTAAGAGGGAAAATGCTGATTCACACCGCCGATTTACCATTTCCTGTCAGCCAAATTCCTGATACGTTTACAACATTTCGTAAAGAAATAGAGGGTACTGTTCAGATTAGGACACCTTTAGATACACCCGAAAATATTTCTTACGATCCGTTGAGCAAAGATGAATTGGGGACTATACCTTCATTATTTGATTTGGGATATGATACACTCGATATAAAGCATATTGAAAATGAAAAATTAGTGGGTGGTGAGTCTTCAGGATTGAATCAGTTGGATTATTATTTGTTTAAATCTCATTTAATAAAAGATTATAAAAATCAAAGAAACAATTTATTAGGTTGGAACTATTCAAGTAAATTGTCAGCTTGGTTGGCTTGTGGATGCTTATCTCCGAAATACGTCTACGCCAAAATAAAAGAATATGAGAATGAGTTTGGGGCCAATGATTCTACTTATTGGTTATATTTTGAATTGTTGTGGAGGGATTATTTCAGATTTATTGGTAAAAAATATGGTAACAAAATTTTTCAAATCAGAGGAATACGTGCTATTCAACCTAGTTCAAATAACGATGAATATTTATTCAACCTATGGCGTAATGGAGAAACAGGTATGCCTATCATAGATGCCTGTATGAAGCAAATGCAGGAAACTGGATTTATGTCCAATAGAGGGCGGCAACTGACAGCTTCATTTCTAGTGAAAGATTTAGAGCTTAATTGGTTACTAGGAGCAGAATACTTTGAATCTATGCTCATAGATTATGATCCATGTTCTAATTATTGCAATTGGTTATATGTAGCTGGGTTAGGCAATGACCCTAGAGAAGATAGATATTTTAATATCTTGAGTCAAGCTAAAAGATACGACCCTCAAGGTGAATTTGTAAAATATTGGTTGCCACAATTAAGAAGCATCCCCAATACATGTATACAATCTCCATATACCTTGGACATTAAAGCGCAGGCTGAACTCAATTTTTTTCTTGGAAAAACATACCCTAATTTAATAATTAGTCCAAAAAAGTGGGCACATTGAAACAATTATGTATAGGTCATCGTTGTAGCAACATTAATTAATAAAATTTAAAAACATGAAACACGTAGGATTAATTTTTTCTTTTTTATTCATCTTTACTCTACAATCATTCACACAAGAAATTCTTGAGGAAGGTAAAGTAGTTTTTGAACTGTCAGATGTGTCATCAGACGACCCTCAGATGGCCATGGTGATGGGTGGTATGAAAGGAATGAAAACAGAATTTAACTTCAAAAAGGATATGCACAGTGTAGATATGGATATGGGATTTGTGAAAATGAAAATTTTGGTAGATAAAGCTAATAACAAAATGGATATGCTAAACGATGCTATGGGCAACAAAACCTGGATAGAATCCAAATTAGATGCTGATAAGGAAGCTGAAACTGTAGCAAAAAATACCAAGGTCACAAAGGATAAATCTAAAACCAAAGATATAGCTGGTTTTCCATGCTATTATTTTGAATTTTCTAATCCTGATATGCCTGAGATGCTTGTATCAGGATATATGACCGAAAAAATTAAAAGTTCGGCTAATTTAGTTCAAGGCTTCCAAGCACTAGACTTAGAGGGTTTTATGTTAGAGTACTCAGTCAAAATGCCTCAAATGACTATGACCACCACCGCAAAAGATATAAATCCTAGTGCCGATAGCAAAAAGTTTGAACTAAATACTAAAGGCTATACTAAAATGTCTATGGAAGATTATATGGAAATGGTTAAAAAGTTTAGTGGTGGTGGTTTCTAAATTAAATATAGAATAATTCCTATAATTAATATTATGTTAAATAGGATTTAATCTGATATCCTGAATATAAAAGCCGAAAGTCATTCATTACTTTCGGCTTTTGTTTTATACGGTACCCTCATATTTAAAATAAGAGATTTCAATGTCAGCCATAATCATAATTGACAACACACCTAATATATTATCTTTTAACTACAAAATTTTTACTAACTGAACTTTCTCCGTCTTGCAGGATAACAGAGTAAAAACCTTGTGGCAAAGTCCTGATGGAGATTTGTGAGCTTTTACTATTCAATTCACCATTTTGAATGATTTGGCCAAAGTTGTTAATTATACTGTATTTTAAACGTTTGGGTGTGCCGATTTCAATATTTAAATACTCAGAAACAGGATTGGGATATATTATAACATCTGATCCGCTTAGATTCAATGATGACGAGCTGCATGCTAAATCATTAATATATTCACTCACTTTATCCACCATCAAAAAAGGTACTGGTACACTATCAGGTGATTCGCCCATTCTAATCCAAACCATGTTTTGGCTGGGTATCACACAAAGCAACTGACCATTTTTTCCTAAGGCACAATACATGTCTTCTGGTGCATTGGGAGCCAAATCTCTATTGAAAACTATCTGCGATCCTGGCACCATCAGCTTAGACTGACCATTAAGCCACCACAAGTAACCATATGAAGGGTTTAGACTTTGGGAAGAACTGATCATGGCATTGACATAAGCTGAATCTGACAATATTTCCGTACTCCCCCATTTGCCCTTATTCAGCATTAACAATCCAAATCTCGCCATAGATCTAGAATTACTCCAAAACACATTATTATCTTCTACTTTAATAAATGTACCCGTGATTCCTGTACTATTTCTTAGATTTTGAAGAATAAATCGATTAAGATTTTGTCCAGTAGCTCCTACAATAACGTCGTCTAGTAAAGTGTAAGGTGCATTGTGATAAGACCACCTTTCCCCAGGATCTGATTTGTAAACGAGACATGTAGGGTCAGTACAAGCTGAGTTAGCTACACCATCATCGAGCCCTGTGGTCATGGTCAATTGATGCCAAATAGTGATTTTATCTTCTTGTTCACGTGTGCAAGAAGTCCAACCTTCACCTAAATAGTTTGAAGTCTTGTAATGTATATTTAAGTGACCTTGCTGTTGCGCAAGACCCACCATAAATGCGGTAAGAGTTTTTCCAGCTGATGCCCAATACCATGGTTTTGTAGCATCATGGTCGCCAAAATACTTTTCTAAAACTATCTTCCCATCTTTGAGCAAAATAAATGATTTTGTTCCTTCTTGCCCTAGATAATCATAGAGACTATCTACTTTTTTTTCACACCATCCTAATTGTTCCTTATCTAAAGTTTCCCAAATGTCAGAATTAACGGGAGGGAAATAAAGATTTTGTGCATTCGTATTTATTGAAAAAAATGCTAAAACTAAAAAACTTAAAAAGCTATTGTGGATATTAATTTTCATTTTTTAAATATTTAGACCATTGGACAATAAATTTTTAAAATAGTTTAATTGGAAACACTGACAAAAACAAATATAAATCCATTAAAAATAAAAACGGAATTCATTTAAGACTTTTAGGTATTACCTTAAGTTAAAAAAAAGTTTTTTTTATTATTTATTGAATTAATATAAAAAATTTCAGAGAAAATATAAATAAATCTTATTCGTTATATTTATCTTTGTTATGCTTTTGAATTACTGGCGTTAAATCAAGAATGAGATTTATAAATTATAAATTATTAGATGACTTCTGTTCGATACATTTAAAGTGTATGAAGGTTGAAACATATCTTTTAACAAACCATTCTTTACTGAGGCGAAGGCATTTTCATTTAGTTATATAGTATAACTCTACCCTACCCAACTACAACCATATTTTTATTTCAATTTTTTTAATCATTTGTTTTAAACTTAATAAATTAATATTGAGAATAATGATTTTATTATCATTGAAGCGGATAATTCACATTCTGTATATTGTCAATTAATCTGTGATGAAATGGAGTCTTCGGCCAAAGTCCGAGGTACTGGTATAGCCAAAAGAACGCCTGAGTACTTATTAAAAAAAATGGAAGAAGGAAAAGCTGTTATCGCATTGACTAAACAAGGTGAATGGGTAGGTTTTTGCTACATAGAAACATGGGAAGGTGAATATGTCGCTAATTCAGGACTGATTGTATCTCCTGAATATAGAAAGACAGGCATTGCGAAAGCTATAAAAAGAAAAATCTTTGATATGTCACGTAAAAAATATCCCAATGCAAAAATATTTGGTTTAACTACAGGGCTGGCAGTGATGAAAATCAATAGTGAATTAGGCTATGAGCCTGTAACATATAGTGAATTGACTCAAGATGAAAAATTCTGGGCGGGATGTAAAAGCTGTATCAACTATGATATACTCACTGCAAAAAATAAAACCAATTGTATTTGTACAGCTATGCTATATGATCCCAATTCTAAAGTCCCTATAGTAGAGATAAAAAAAGAATTTGAAAAAAAAGCACCTTTGTTTGAAAGGTTTATGAAAATAAAGAAAATGAAATTTTTAAAGCGATTTTTTAACTATTCAGGAAAAAGTTAGAATTAAAAAGATAAGTTTAAAAATATTGAATGTAAACGTTATGACCAATAAAAAAAGTGTAGTGATAGGATTTAGCGGGGGGTTAGATACTTCCTATTGTGTTAAATACTTGACAGATGAGCTGGGGTACGATGTACACAGTGTCACTGTCAATACAGGCGGTTTTGACAGTAAAGAACTAGAAAATATAAAAAAACATGCAGAATATTTGGGTGTCAAATCGCACATGAACATTGATGCCACTAAGTCTTATTATGACAATATCATCAAATACTTGATATATGGCAATGTACTCAAAAACAATACCTATCCCCTATCTGTAAGTGCGGAGCGATTAAGTCAAGCGATACATTTGGGGCAGTATGCTCTTAATTTGGGAATTAATACTATAGTACACGGAAGCACTGGAGCTGGAAATGACCAAGTGCGCTTTGCTTTGGTACTTCAAATGATTGTACCCAATGTTGAAATTATCACACCTATTAGAGATCTAAAGCTAAGTCGTGTAGAGGAAATTCACTATTTAAAATCCAAAGGCATAAAGATTAATTTTGAAAAATCTGCCTATTCTATCAATAAAGGCCTATGGGGTACAAGTATTGGCGGACGTGAAACCTTAAAATCTCATGGTGTTTTTCCAGAAGATGTGTGGCCAAGTCAAATGATAGCCACTGAGAATTGCGAAGTACAAATTGTTTTCAATAAAGGCGATATCATTTCTGTAAATCATATAAAATTTGATCACCCTGTAGAGGCCATCAACTACCTGCAAAAAATTAGTTCCACATATGCTATTGGTAGAGATGTACACGTGGGAGATACTATTATAGGTATCAAGGGACGAGTGGCTTTTGAAGCGGCTGCCCCAACTATCATTATTAAAGCACACCATGCTCTAGAAAAACATGTTTTGACAAAATGGCAACTGGCCATCAAGGATAATTTGTCTCAGTTTTATGGCAATTGGCTGCATGAAGGACAAGTGCTTGATCCAGTGATGCGCGATATAGAAACCTTTTTTACTAACAGTCAAAAATATGTTTCAGGTACGGTTTTTGTGAGACTTATGCCATATAGATTTGTAATAGAAGGTATAGATTCCCCTCACGACCTCATGAGTAGCGCATTTGGCGCTTATGGAGAGATGAATAATGGTTGGTCTGGTGAAGATGTTAGAGGGTTTACAAAAATATTTGGGAATCAAACTTCTATTTTTCATCAAGTCAATAATATAAAATACACATGATAAAAGTAGGGGTTTTTGGAGGTGCTGGATATACAGGAGGCGAACTATTGAGAATACTCATACATCACCCTAGTGTAGAAGTTGTTTTTGTGAACAGCAATAGTCAAAACGGTAAAAAGATATCAGACATCCATCATGATTTATTAGGTGATACGAACTTAAGTTTTGGAAACGAAGACAATTTAAACACTATTGATGTCCTGTTTTTATGTGTAAATCATGGAGAAAGTAAAGATTTGCTTTCTAAACTAACCATTCCTGCGGCTCTAAAAATCATTGACTTGTCTAATGAATTCAGGTTAAAACCCCATGATATGTTAGGTGCAGAAAACTTTATCTATGGGCTTCCTGAAGTATACTATAGTGATATTCAAATGCTAAATTTATTGCTAATCCTGGGTGTTTTGCCACAGCTATCCAATTAGGACTTATCCCTATATTCCAAAATGGTCATTCAGCCTCTATTTACACGACTGGTATAACAGGATCCACTGGTGCTGGTCAGTCATTAAGTTCCACATCGCATTTTTCGTGGAGAATAAACAATATACAACCCTACAAAACCTTGGATCATCAACATCTTGGGGAAATATACCAAACTTTAAATGATGTAAACCCCGGATTAAATACTTCCTCCAGAATAAATTTTATCCCATGGAGAGGTGATTTTGCACGTGGGATATTTATAAGTTCACAGACAGAAAGCCTTTTGTCCTTAGACGAGCTATATCAACTTTATGAGTCTTATTTCACTCATGCACCGTTTGTACATATATCTAGAAAACCGATCCATCTTAAACAAGTGCTGAATACAAATAAATGCCTTATCCATATAGAAAAGCTAGATGACCAGATAGTCATTCATAGTACAATAGACAATCTCATAAAAGGTGCAAGTGGACAGGCAGTTCAAAATATGAACATAATGATGGGTATAAATCAATCCACAGGTTTACATTTAAAACCTGTAGCTTTTTAAAAAAAATAAATGTATGAATATTTTTAACGTTTACGATATTTTTTCCATAAACATTTCCCATGCAAAAGGCTCTTGGGTTTGGGACATCAATGGCCAAAAATATTTAGACATGTACGGTGGTCATGCAGTCATTAGTATTGGTCATTCTCATGAATATTGGGTCGATTTACTAAAAAAACAATTGGATAAAATAGCTTTTTATAGCAACTCCATAATAATACCCCAACAAGAAGAGTTGGCCAAAAAATTGTGTCAACAATCAGGAAAAAGCGAGTACAATTTATTTTTGTGCAATTCAGGTGCTGAAGCCAATGAAAATGCCTTAAAATTGGCCTCTTTTCATAATAAAAAGAAGAAAATCGTCTCATTTACAGGTGGTTTTCATGGCAGAACCTCTTTGGCTGTGGCCATTACAGATAATCCCAAAATTATTGCCCCCGTCAACGAAAATGAAAACGTTATTATCCTGCCATTTAATGATATAGAAAGTCTAAGGCAATGTTTTATGACACAGGGAGATGAAATATCTTCTATCATAGTAGAAGGTATCCAAGGTGTAGGAGGTATTCAAGAAGCGACTATAGAGTTTTTACAAGCTATTAGACAACTTTGTGACCAATACGATGCAGTATATATCGCGGACAGCGTGCAATGTGGTTATGGACGTACAGGTTTATTTTTTGCCCACGACATAGCGGATGTAGAAGCGGATATCTACACCATGGCTAAAGGTATGGGTAATGGATTCCCTATAGGATGCATACTCATCCATCCCAAAATTAAAGCTGAGAAAGGTATGTTGGGGACCACTTTTGGAGGTAATCATTTAGCTTGTGCCGCCGGTATTGCTGTACTAAATGTTTTTAGTGACCAAAATTTGGTAAAAAAGGCCAAAGAACATGGAGACTTCATCATTGATAAACTGCGTCAATATCCTGAAGTTAAAACAGTCCGTGGTAGAGGTCTGATGATTGGTTTTGAAATGATAGAACTATATGCAAAAAACTTCAGAAATGAGTTGCTTTGGACACACCATATTTTCACAGGTGTAGCCAAAAACAATACTGTTAGGCTTCTACCCTCTCTCAATATTTCAGAGGAAGAAATTAATCATTTTTTTAATGCTTTTGAGTCAGTCATTCAAAAACAAAAAGAACAAGATCAATAATCATGAACAATTTTATAAGTGCAGAGGACGCACATTTAGGTGTCGATTCCCTCGTCCAAAAAGCGATAGAATATAAAAACAATCCAACTAAGGACAAGCAATTAGGCGTAGGTAAGAGATTAGGCCTTTTGTTTCTTAATCCCAGTTTGCGTACAAGAGTGAGCACTCAGATAGCCGCTCAAAATTTAGGTATGGATGTTATTGTCCTTAATGCGAGCCAAGATAGTTGGCAATTAGAGTTTGAAGAGGGTGCCATTATGAATGGTACTAAAGTGGAACACATCAAGGACGCGGCACCCATTTTGGGCGCTTATTTTGATATTATAGGAATTAGAACTTTCCCAGAGCTTAAAGACCGAACTAAAGATTACAGCGAATTCGTTATCAACAATATAAAAAAATATGCTAAAAAACCCATTCTTAGCCTAGAAAGTGCTACTTTACACCCACTACAAAGTCTGGCAGACATCATGACTATAAATGAAAACTGGATACAGAAGAAAAAACCTAAAGTCGTCCTCACATGGGCGCCTCACATTAAACCCATTCCTCAATGTGTAGCCAATAGTTTTGCACAATGGGTTAATAAGTGGGGTGAGACGGATTTTACTATCACACATCCCGAAGGCTTTGAATTGGATGAAAAATTTACAAAAGGGGCCACTATCACGCATGACCAAGATGCAGCCCTGCAAGACGCTGATTTTGTTTATGTCAAAAACTGGAGTTCATACAAAGATTATGGAAAAGTTTTGACCAATAATAAAAAATGGATGTTGACGTCTGAAAAACTTAAAAATACCACCCAAGCCAAAGTAATGCATTGCCTACCTGTAAGGCGCAATGTAGAACTCAGCGATGAAGTATTGGATCACCCCAATAGTCTCACCACAGAACAAGCCTCCAATAGAGTATGGGCCGCTCAAAGCGTATTGAGTCACTTATTGAAAACGTCATAAATATGCTCTACATTATTAAAATCGGGGGCAATATTGTGGATAATGTAGTACATTTAGAAAAATGTCTAGAACTTGTTTCTAAAATAAAAGGCCCTAAAATTATCGTTCATGGTGGTGGAAAAGTAGCCACAGAATTGGCTAAAACCCTAAAAATATCACAAACAATTGTAGAGGGTAGACGCATCACAGATACCGAAACACTCAAGATAGCTGTCATGGTATATGCAGGACTCATCAATAAACAAATAGTAGCCCAACTACAATCATTGGATGTACATTCCATCGGTCTATGTGGAGCGGATGCCAATAGTATATTATCAATAAAGAGGCCTATTAAAACTATAGATTACGGCTGGGTTGGAGACATTAACTCAGTCAATGATACTTTTGTAACTCAACTTTTAGACCAAGGTATGACTCCTGTATTCGCTCCAATATCGCATGATGGTAAAGGCCAATTGCTCAATGTCAATGCCGATACCATAGCCGCACATCTTGCTATGGCATTATGTAAAACAACCCCCGTTCACCTTATATACTGTTTTGAGAAAAAAGGTGTCCTCCAGGATATTGATAATGAAGACAGTTTCATACCACGTATTGATACCCAAATGAGTCAAGACTTGATAGTCAATGGTCAAATTCATTCAGGCATGCTACCGAAAATAAGGAATATTTTTGATACATTGAACCAAGGTGTACAAGCTGTGTCTTTAGGTCATGCGTTAGAATTACAAAAGATTATTCAAGGACAAAGTGGAACTAAATTTGAACTATGAATATAGAAAATTTATATAGTAAGGCTGTTTGTTTACTTCAAGAACTCATCGCCACACCATCTTACAGTAGAGAAGAAGAAGCCGTCGTCCATATCATGAGTCAATGCATGCAGGAACATGAAATTCCCTACCAAAAAATTAAAAATAATCTTTATGCATTCAATAGGCATTTTGATATTAAAAAACCGACCCTACTTCTTAACTCTCACCTTGACACCGTCAAACCTAATAATGGATATACTAAAAACCCATTTGACCCAACTATTGAAAATGATAAACTATACGGATTAGGTAGTAATGATGCTGGTGGTTGTTTAGTGAGTTTATGGGCTACATTTTTGTATTTCCATACTATGAAAGACCTTAAATACAACCTTTGTTTTGCGGCAACAGCCGAAGAAGAAATTTCAGGTGTAAATGGTATGAAGCTTTTTATAAGAGAGTGTCCACAATATAGATTTGGTGGTCACACAGAAGATTTTGCCATCATAGGCGAACCTACAAATATGCAATTGGCCATTGCTGAAAAAGGCCTAATGGTCGTAGATGTCAAAGTACATGGTGTATCTGGTCATGCGGCGCGGGATGAAGGTAAAAATGCAATATACAAAGCCATGACCGATATAAAATGGATTCATTCCTATAAATTTGATAAGGTATCTCCCTTTTTAGGTCCAGTAAAGATGAGTGTCACATCTATAGAAACACCCAATAAAGCACATAATGTTGTCCCTGACTTGTGTCATTATATTATCGATATTAGGACTAATGAATTGTATAGTTTCGATGATATTTTGGGTATAATACGGTCTCACATACAAGGAGATTTCCAACCTAGAAGCCAAAGATTAAAATCCTCATTGATTTCACCTGAACATATCATCGTAAAAAGAGGAATAGAAATAGGCAAAACAGTATATGGATCGCCAACTTTGTCCGACAAATCATTGGTAGGCATTCCAGCATTAAAAATGGGCCCCGGAGATTCGGCCAGAAGCCACACCGCTGATGAATTTATTTACCTTTCTGAAATTCGAGATGGAATACAAGATTATATTAATATTATTTCGAAAATCTTATAACTTTCATTTTACAAATAAATATATATACAGATGAAAATTTGGCAAAAAAACACAATCAACTCTATTGACAAAAAAGTCGAAGAATTTACAGTGGGCGAAGATAAAGAATTTGATACGCTCTTGGCGGCTTATGATATAAAAGGTTCTATGGCTCATTGCATAATGTTGCAAAAAGTAGGATTACTATCAGAAACAGAATTAGAAAGTATCATGAGTGGATTGGGTGAAATTGAGAAAGAATTGCAAAATGGCCAAATATCGCTCAATGACTTTGATGGTGAAGATGTGCACTCTGTTATTGAAGAAATATTGACACAAAAAGTCGGTGAAGCGGGCAAAAAAATTCATAGTGGAAGATCGAGAAATGATCAGGTGGCTGTGGATATAAAATTATTCTTAAAGGATAAAATCAATGAAATTGTCAAAGAAACTCACCAACTTTTTGATATACTCATTTCTTTAAGCGAAAAGCATAAAGACCACATGATGCCAGGTTATACCCATATGCAATTGGCCATGAATTCAAGTTTTGGACTTTGGTTTGGAGCCTTTGCGGAGAGCCTAGTCGATGATCTCGAGATGTTAGTAGGCGCAAAACACATCATTGATAAAAATCCTTTAGGTTCAGGTGCGGGATACGGCAGCTCGTTCCCATTAGATCGAGAATTGACAACTGAACTATTGGGATTCAATACACTCAATTGGAACTCCATCAACGCACAACATGGTCGTGGAAAAGGTGAAAAGGCAATAGCTTCTGCACTCACTTTTTTGGCTTCAACCTTATCAAAATTAGCCCTGGATTGTTGTATATTTATCAATGAACATCATAGGTTTATATCTTTTCCAGAGTATTTGACAACTGGCAGTTCCATTATGCCACACAAAAAAAATCCTGATGTTTTTGAATTAATCCGAGGTAAATGCAATCGAATCCTATCTCTGCCCAATGAACTCAATCTACTTTGTGCCAATCTTCCCACTGGCTATCACCGAGAAATGCAGCTGACCAAAGAAATACTTTTTCCTGCCATTGAGGACATAATAGCTTGCATTCAAATGTCACATTTGATGTTGTCACATATTGAAATCAATACATCCATCCTAAAAGATCCTAAATACCTTTATATCTTTACTGTTGATGCAGTGAATCAATATGTTAATCAAGGAATACCGTTTAGAGAAGCCTATAAAATAGTAGGTGAACAGGTCAATAATGGTACATTTCAGTACAATACAGAAACAGCAGAAAAGCCTAAAAATCCACATCAGGGAAGCATTTATAAGCTTTGTAATGATAAAATAATAGAAGAAATGGGTAAGGTAATGGAAAAATTTTAGAACAAAATAATGGAATTTAATAATAATTATTTTGAAATTCCATTTTTTTTTATAACTTTATCCTTTGAAATCAATCACCTTCCATCATGACATATAATCGCCTAGCTTCTATAGCTCATATCAATGGTCAACCTTATAATGTTGTGCCTGGAGAAACAATCCTGTCATTTGTAAGAAGGTACTTTGCACATGATCATGTGCCCACTCTTTGTGATGCTCCTAATTTAGAGCCTTTTGGCTCGTGCAGAGTGTGCAGTGTGGAGATGGGTTTTTCTGCAGAAGGTCCTTTTAAAACAGTAGCTTCGTGTCATACACCTGTCACTGCAGGAGCCTTTATTCACACGGATTCACCCAAAGTCAAAAAATTAAGAAAAAATATCATCGAACTTGTATTGACCGACCATCCATTGGACTGTCTTACCTGTGAGGTGAACAATAATTGTGAATTACAAACGGTAGCGGCCCGCGTAGGCATTCGAGATGTCAGATATCCCGAAGGCAAAAACCATCTAGACCGTACAAAAGACCTAAGTCATCCTTACATGACCATGGATTTGTCTAAATGTATCAATTGTTATAGATGTGTGCGTGCTTGTGATGAAGTTCAGGGAGAATTGGTCTTGAGCATGTCAGGCCGAGGATTTGATTCTAAAATTATCAAAGGCAATGATGTTTCCTTTTTTGAGTCCGATTGTGTAAGTTGCGGAGCGTGTGCACAAGCTTGTCCGACATCTGCCATTTCTGATGTATTTGAGAGCAAGTCTGTCGCCGTTGACAAAAAAGTGCGTACAGTGTGTACATATTGTGGCGTCGGGTGTAATCTCGAAGTAGCCGTACATGACAATAAAGTTAAATCCATACAAGCACCTTATGATGCGGAAGTCAATCAAGGCCATACGTGCCTCAAAGGCAGGTTTGCTTTTTCATTTTATAATCATCCAGATAGAATTACATCACCACTCGTGCGTAAGGATGGTGTATTGACGCCTGTATCTTGGGATGAGGCTTATGACTTTATCGCTAATAAGCTCACCGAAATCAAAGAAAATCATGGGCCTGATGCTATAGCAGGTATATCCTCGGCTAGATGCACAAACGAAGAGAATTATCTCATGCAAAAATTCATCAGAGCGGTCATAGGCACAAACAATATAGACTGTTGTGCGCGTGTATGTCACTCCCCTACTGCACTGGGTATGCAAAGAAGTTTTGGAACGGGTGCAGCCACTAATTCTATTGAAGACATAAAGCACACTGACTGTATCCTAGTCATTGGCGCCAATCCTACCGACGCACACCCTGTCACAGGAGCTAAACTCAAGCAGTTTGCCATGAAAGGCAAAACCACTATCGTCATAGACCCAAGAAAAACCGAGATGGCTCGATATGCTACCCATCATCTGGCACTAAAACCGGGGACCAATGTAGCATTGCTCAATATGATGCTTCATTATATAGTAGCTGAAGGTCTTGTGAATGAAAATTTTGTTGAAACGCGTACAGAAGGTTTTGAAGATTTCAAGAATTATATTTTGAATATCAATATGGACGAAATGGCCCAAATCACGGGTGTAGACAAAGAAAAAGTACGCGCCGCAGCTATGGCCTATGCCACAGCTCCTAATGCTATGTCATTTCATGGATTAGGTGTTACAGAGCATACACAAGGTACATTTACAGTTATGTTGATTTCTAATCTGGCGCTCATCACAGGCAATATAGGTCGTCCTGGAGTAGGCGTTAATCCTCTACGTGGTCAGAATAACGTACAAGGTGCCGCTGATATGGGCTGCCAACCTCACCAAGGTGCAGGATATTTGGATGCCTATGACCCCATAATCAATCAAAAATATATAGAATTTTATCAAGCTCCGGTACCTATGGGCAAAGGCTATAAAATACCAGAAATGTTTGATGCGGCTATCAACAATAATCTTAAAGCCCTATGGCTAATGGGCGAAGATGTGGTACAAACTGACCCTAACACCCAAAAAGTCATCAAAGCTATGGAAAGTCTTGAATTGCTAGTCGTCCAAGAGCTCTTTATGACCGAAACAGCCAAATATGCAACAGTAGTACTTCCTGGTGCTTCATTTTTAGAAAAAAGTGGAACATATACCAATGGTGAAAGGAGAATTCAGAAAGTTCAAAAAGTAGTAGAACCCCTGCCAGG
>DAIPYV010000039.1:0-23237 GCA_036782555.1 Saprospiraceae bacterium | reverse complement strand
AACTTAGAGCTGCGATGAATGAATCCTCTGAAAAATTAGCACAAACTCATGGTGAGTTTCAGGTGGCTTACCAACACCTTTATAACCAGATCGCCCAAGATATTCAGAAGATAAATGAATTTATAAATTAATATTATACTGTATGCAACTCACATTTGGATTCTCTCCATGCCCGAATGATACCTTTATGTTTGAACCCATAGTTAATAAAAAAATTGACCTTATGGGTTATGACTTTAATATTATAATGGAGGATGTAGAATGGCTCAACAAAGCCGCATTAAATAAAGAGACTGATATCACTAAACTCAGTTTTAATGCCTTTACTCAAGTTCATGATTCTTATCAACTTTTAAGAAGTGGTAGTGCCCTCGGTAATAATTGTGGTCCACTACTTATTTCCAACATCGAGCACAACATTAGCGATGTAAAAAATCTTAAAATAGCTATACCTGGTTTCAATACCACTGCATTTCTGTTGTTGAAATTTGCTTTTCCCGAAGTTCATATTTTTGAAGAAATGCTCTTTTCTAATGTAGAGGATGCAGTCATAAGTGGGCAGTGTGATGCAGGCCTTATCATTCATGAAAATAGGTTTACTTACCATCAAAAAGGTCTAGTAAAAATCCTTGACTTGGGTGAATTTTGGGAAAAAGAGACAGGAGCTCCTATTCCATTAGGTGGCATAGCCATAAAGAGAGGTTTTGATGTGAAGGTGAAAGCAGATATCAATAAAATCATCTTCGAGAGTGTCGCTTACGCATTTAGTCATCCTGATAGCGGCTGGGATTTTATCAGATGTCATGCTCAAGAGATGTCACAAGACGTCATGCAAAGCCACATTGACTTATATGTGAATGATGAATCTCGGAATATTTCAGAAAAGGGAAGACATGCCATTAATCAACTTTTTGAAATCCTAAACATCCCTATCGACACATCAAAACTATTTGTATAATTTACACTATCCAAAACACATAAAACATCCATAATGAAATACATCTTTATTACAGGCGTCTCCACAGGTATAGGGTATCATGCATTGAAAACATGTGTTGATAAGGGTTACCATGTTATAGGAAGTGTGCGCAAAGAAGCGGATGCCACAAAATTGAGAAATGAATTTAAGGACAAAGCGACATTTTTGATTTTTGACGTCCAAAATAAGGAGGCAACCACAAGAGAAATAACATCTATTTATCCCCTTCTCGAAATTGCTGGACTTTTTGCACTCATCAATAATGCTGGTGTTGCCGTACCTGGTCCGTTACAGTATTTGACAGAAGAGGAGTTTGTGATGCAGATGGATGTCAATGTATATGCTGTGCGGCGAATTACAAATTTGCTTCTCCCCTATATAGGTACAAACTCTAAGTATCCCTCAGGAAAAATCATTAATATTTCTTCCGTATCAGGGTTATTCAACTCACCCTTTAACGGTGCTTATTGTATTTCAAAGCATGCTTTAGAATCTATGACAGACATCTATCGGAGAGAACTTCTTCAGTTTGGTATTCAGGTAGTGGCTATAGAGCCCGGGCCTATAAAATCTGAAATATGGAGTAAAAATAAAGGTAAATTAGACAAATTTTTAGATACAGAATATCGAAAAATATTAGAAAAAGCTGATAAAATCATAGAAAATTCGGAAAAATCTGCACTTGACACACATGTCATCAGCGACACCATCCTAAAAATAATCGAATCCTCTGATCCAAAAACAAGATATCTCATTCATAGGAAAAAATGGTTGTTCAAAATGTTGGCACATTATCTACCAGATAAGTGGGTAGACAGACTGATAGCCAAAAGTATGATGAAGAAAGATAAATTCAGGCCTGTGTGATGAAATATTACAACCTGCATTTAAATAAAAAAGAAGTCTACTTTAGGAACTAATTAATTGAAAATATGTTAAAAAAGAATAAAAGTACAACATCTTTGAGACTTAACAAGTAAGATAAGTGTTTATGATTTTATTACCATAACATACTCAATTAAAAATCAAATCATGCGACAACTCAAAATTATCAATTCCATTACTTCCAGAGAAAGTTTGGCTTTGGAGAAATATCTCAACGATATTTCCAAGATTGAGTTATTAACCCTAGAAGAGGAGGCAGACCTGGCAAAACGAGTGCGCGAAGGAGATGAGGATGCCCTTGAAAAACTTACAAAAGCCAATCTAAGATTCGTGGTTTCAGTGGCCAAACAGTATCAAAACCAAGGATTATCATTATCAGACCTAATTAATGAAGGTAACGTTGGGCTTATGAAGGCTGCCAAAAGATTTGATGAAACCAAAGGATTTAAATTTATATCTTATGCCGTCTGGTGGATACGTCAATCCATCCTTCAAGCTATCGTAGAATACTCCCGAATGGTAAGAATGCCCCTGAATAAAATGGTTGCCTACAATAAGGTTAATGAGGCATGGACAAAATTTATTCAAGAGAATGAAAGGGAGCCCTCACACGAAGAATTGGCCGATATACTTGACATGAAAGTCAAAGATGTATCTATTTTAATAAAAGGTGTGAATAAGCATGTATCCATGGATGCACCAATAAATGATGAAGAGGGTTCTATGACGATGGTGGACTTGATGACACAAGGAGATGAAGACAGCCCAGATTTGGAACTCATAGAGCAATCTATCAGAGACGAGATGATAGAGGGTTTAGAGATTTTATCTCCGAGAGAAGTGAATATATTAAAATCCTACTACGGCTTAGGAGGCTCTAAACCCCTAAATTTAGATGAAATCAGCCAATTATATGATTTATCAAAAGAAAGAGTAAGGCAAGTTAAAGAGCGCGCTCTCAGAAGAATGCGCAAATCTATGACCAAAAAAGCCCTTAGGACGATCATGAGTAAATAACAGTCTATCCTATGTCATTACTGGAGCAGAAAATATATGATGTTGTCGAAAGATCTAAAAAAGCATTTTTGACTTATAGCAAATTAACAGGAAGCCAGAAAAAAGAGTTTTTATACACCATTGCTGAGGAACTACTCAATTTAGGTGATGTTCTTATAGAAAGCGCTATGGAGGAATCTCACTTACCGCGCAGTAGATTTATTGGGGAGAGGACACGCACTTGTTATCATTTTCAAGCATTTGGAGATTACGTTATGGAAGGCAGCTGGGTAGAAGCATCTATAGACTATAGTATAGAAGATAGGCCCCATGGAAGAAAACCTGATATGCGAATGATGCTAAAACCACTAGGCCCCATAGTCGTCTTTGGTGCTTCTAATTTTCCCTTAGCCTATTCAGCACCCGGCGGAGATACTGCTTCAGCATTAGCGGCTGGGTGTACTGTGATTGTAAAAGGTCATCCCTCGCACCCCAAAACTTCCGCATGGGTAGAAAAAGCCATGCACCAAGCATGCGATAAATCTGGAATAGACCGAGATATCTTTATATTAGTTCAAGAAGATACTTTTGAAGCTGGCAGGCTATTAGTCACGCATCCTCAGGTGGCAGGCGTGGGTTTCACTGGAAGTCTATCCGGTGGGAGAGCCATTTTTGATCATGCACAAAAAAGAAAAATACCAATACCTGTTTTTGCAGAAATGGGGAGTACCAATCCTGTCCTGTTAATGCCAGAAAAACTAAAAAACCAAAGCGAAAATATCGCCATCATGCTGAGCAAGTCTATGACTATGGGTGTGGGACAGTTTTGCACGAATCCTGGTATCCTTGTAGGAATAAAATCCAAAGCCTTAGACTCATTCAAGAGTCAATTGACTGTCATGTTGGCTAACACACCTGCATATAAAATGCTCAATGACGGCATATATCATAATTTTGATAAGGGCATCCAACAAGTATCACAATCCACTGGGGTAAATTATCTTTTACCTTTTAGAAAAGAGACGGACATTAAGACTACACCAGTATTAGCCACTGTATCTGGCGCTGATTTCCTGAGTAGCCCGCATTTAAAAGAAGAGATTTTTGGACCTTTTTCTATTATTGTTGAGTGCCATGACATCACTGAAATGAGAGAGGTATGGACCTCGTTAGGCGGGCAGTTAACGACCACATTCATGGCAGATGATGCAGATATGGACTTAGTTAAAACCTTAATGGGTGATGCAGAAAGTATGGCGGGTAGAATAGTATTTAATTTTGAACCCACTGGTGTAGAAGTAGGGTATGCGACTGTACATGGAGGACCCTATCCAGCAACTACAGATAGCCGATTTACATCTGTGGGTATGAATGCCATAAAAAGATGGGTGAGACCGGTGTGTTATCAAGATTGCCCCCAAATCCTACTTCCCAATGAGCTTAAAGATAACAATCCTTTCAAGATATGGAGGAAAGTCGATGGGAACACAGTAAAGTAAATAGGGCCTAATACTACTTGATATTCCTACTATTGAGCCAAGCAGCAAAAGCAGCAGCATTTTTTTGATGATCGTTGTAAGTTTTTGCAAAAGCGTGTATTCCACTATTATCCGCTCTGGCACAAAAGTAATAATAGTCGTGGTCTTCTGAATCCACTACAGCGAGCAAGCTTTGTATAGAAGGCATGCAAATAGGACCAGGTGGCAAACCATTATACATATAAGTATTATAGGGAGAATCTATCTCTAAATGTTTATACAAAACACGCTGAATACTGAAGTCTCCAGCTGCATATACTACAGTAGGATCGGCTTGTAATTTCATACCATCTTTCAATCTATTAAGATACACACCGGCTATGGTAGGTCGCTCTGGGTCATAATTGCTTTCCTTTTCGACAATAGATGCTACTATATAGGCTTCAGTAGGTGTTAGGTTTTTATTTTTTATTTTAGCGAGCCTTTCTTCATTCCAAAACCGATTATACTCAGATTTCATTCTTTCTGTAAATTTTTCTGGAGTATAGTTCCACCACATCTCATAGGTATTAGGTATAAACAATGTCATAAAATCATCTTGGGACAACCCATATTTTGTATGAACTTCTGGATCTGAGAAATAATTGATGAAGGCGAGCGAGTCCGCTTCTAGATATGAGGCAGCTTTACCAGCTAGATCAGAAATCAATCTAATATTATTGATGACAACTTTTTGAGCATTTTGATTTCCTGATCTCAATTTACTTATGATTTCTCTATTGCTCATGCCTTGTTTAAGAATGTATTTACCACCAGGTACATTGTCTTTATTGTATTTCATGATTTGAGCCACAAAGCGAAATGAAGACTGATTTTTTAGCACATTATTCTCGTTCAATATGTTCAAAACATCATCAAATGAAGATTGGGTGGGTATGAATACTATAAATTCTTCGCGCTCAGAGGATATGTTTGGAGTAAAAATGGGATAAACAACTAAATAGCCTAATGTCAAAGCCGCTAAAAAAAACACAACTATTTTTACACCTAATTTACGCATATACTTATCTAATAAATATTTATTAATATTGCTCATTTTCGTTAGGGAAATCTCCAGATTTTACATCATTAATATAAAGGCCCACGGCATCTTTGATGGTATCAAACAGATTGAGATATCTTCTTAAGAAACGTGGGTTAAAATCATGAGTGATGCCTAATAAATCATGCACCACCAATACTTGTCCATCTACACCTTTTCCCGCTCCGATACCTATGACAGGTATATGTAATAAAGAAGACACTTTAGCGCCTAAATCTGCGGGTATTTTTTCTAGCACTATGGCGAAACAACCTGCCTCTTGTAATAAAAGCGCATCGTCTATGAGCTTTTGAGCTTCAGCTTCTTCTTTGGCACGGACTGAGTAGGTACCAAATTTATAAATACTTTGTGGCGTCAAGCCCAAATGCCCCATAACAGGAACACCTGCAGACAAAATACGCCTAACAGACTCTTCGATCTCTGAACCGCCCTCTAATTTTACAGCATGAGCTCCAGATTCTTTCATGATACTGATAGCCGAGTTTAATGCCTTTGTACTATTACCTTGATAACTTCCAAATGGTAAATCTACTACCACAAAAGCCCTATTAACAGCTCTGATGACAGATTGTGCATGATAAATCATTTGATCTAAAGTAATAGGCAATGTCGTTTCATGCCCTGCCATCACATTGGATGCAGAGTCACCTACTAATAATATATCAATACCAGCCTCATCTAGTATCTTGGCTATACTAAAATCATATGCGGTAAGCATAGATATCTTCTCCCCTTGTTCTTTCATCGCATGAAGAACATGAGTTGTAATTTTTTTTAAAGGTTTGACAGCTGCAGACATGAAGCAATAATTTGAATTACAAAATAAGAGTCAAAAGTAGGAAAATATGGTCAATATTGAGTGATGATTTCTTTATAAATTTGATATAAATACCAAAAACAAATAAATGAGGTCACAAAATAAACATTACTGTATCTTTTATAGTTTGTTAATCTTATAGAAGTATTCAATTCAAGATGATAAATAAAGACATTAAATCCGATGCTTTCGTGAGGCTTTTGGAAATTATGGACACGCTTAGAGCACAATGTCCATGGGATAAAAATCAAACTCTAGAAAGTCTGCGCACACTTACCATAGAAGAAACGTATGAACTATCTGATGCAATATTAGAAAATAATCTAACAGATATAAAAGAAGAGCTGGGAGACCTCTTACTCCATATGGTTTTTTATGCCAAGATAGCAGAAGAAAAAAATGCCTTTGATATAGCTGATGCCCTCCATGGTGTGTGTGACAAACTTATAAAAAGACATCCTCACATCTATGGTGACGTAAAAGTATCTGGTGAAGAGGAAGTGAAAAAAAATTGGGAGCAGATCAAGTTATCAGAAGGTAAAAAGTCAGTATTATCTGGCGTACCACAAAGTCTACCCGCGATGATAAAAGCTTATAGGATGCAGGAAAAAACAGCTCAAGTAGGGTTTGAATGGAAAGACTCCGAAGATGTCTGGGCAAAAGTCGAAGAAGAAATCATTGAATTTAAAGAGACGCTACATCATAAAGACAAGGAAAGACAGGAAGAGGAATTGGGCGACATTCTTTTTTCAATTATTAATTACGCTCGATTTATAAATATAAATCCAGAAACCGCTCTAGAAAAAGTGAATAAAAAATTTAAAAGTCGATTTGAATACATTGAAGAAAAAGCTGATAGACCTCTGAGTGAAATGACCTTAGAAGAAATGGATATCCTATGGGAGGAGACAAAAGTCAATCCAAAATAATTTTTTCTTTAAAAAAAATATGAAACCACAAGATCAATTCTTAAATTCGACCAAAACATTATTATTATTATGATTTCCAATCAAATAAGAGACAGAAACTGCATTTGTATCAATTCCTCTAATTTTTAAGTAAGTTTTAATAGCGTTCGCTCTATTGGCTGAAAGTATATCAGTGTCATTAATAGATATGGCCTTTAAAGTGATATCTCTACCGCTTATCTTATATTCATCAATCACTAATTCCAATTTTCTGATGGCCTCATCGGATAACGTGGCCTGACCTGGAGTAAAAATAATAAAACTTATAGCATTATTTTTTAATGAATTTTCAGTATCTGTCGGGGTAATCGCTATTAATGTATCCGCTGTATTATCTAAAGAGCTATTGTCTAATGCAATTGTCTTGTCTTCTTGCACGATACTACCTTTCTCCAATAAATATTTTTCGTAGTCTGGTATCACCAAGCGAAAACCTTCCATGAAATTATCATCACTTTTTATGATGTAATCCAGTGATTTAGTGTTGACATCTATGACCGCTTGAACAGGCTGAGTATTGTATAATATGGTGGCCTCTTTCTTCTCTTGAGCTTTTAAATTAAAAGCAAAAAGGAGCAAAATAAAAAATACAGCTTTAAAGGTGTAAATAACGTTCATGACTTAATTTGTTTTTATTAAAATTACGATATATCAATTGAGACTGAGTATATGAATAAATAATAATAAAACAAAAAAAAACAAAATATAAAATCTAAAACTTCGTGTCTAATCTAGCAAACCTCGACCTTCTTTTTTTATTAAGGCCTTGGCTTCCATATCTTTAAGTATTTTATCTAAAACGCCGTTGACAAATTCTTTACTTTTACTAGTACTATATGTTTTTGACAATTCTACGTATTCATTTATGGTCACTTTAGTAGGTATAGATGGACAATAAATAAACTCTGAGATAGCCATTTTTATGATAATCATGTCAACAACAGCCACTCTGTCTGAGTCCCAATTTTCGAGAACTGGCTCAATTACACTCATTAGTTGGCTATCGTCATTTAAAGTTTTTTCTAAAAGCATCAAACCATAATCCGTTATTGTTTCCTTATCAGGATAATACTGGACCATAAAACTATCACTATTATCAGGTTGTGCTTTTAGTATTTTTTTGATAGTCCCAATGATGAGTGACTTATCGTCTTCCCAATTAGCAAAACCATCTTCAATTATCTCTGTAAAAAGTTCATTTTTTCTACAAAACCTAAATAACTCAAGCAAAATCTCTAGGACCTCTTCATCTGAGCTGTTAGTATTGGATATAAAATTATTATAGGCTTCATCCTTTGAAAAGTCATAATAAATTTTATTCAACTGGTCTTTATCAACTTTTTGAGCAAAACCTTTTTTCTCGAATTTTTTAATAATTCCCGGGTTCTTTACTAAACTTTGAACCATAACATTCTCCCATAATTTGGGTATAAATATTTTGTCTATGTCTGTAGGTAAATGCTTAGATTTTCTTTTAACATTGTCTTCTACGGCTACTTTGGCAATATTAAGTACACTGTATAAACTGAAAAGCAACAAATCAAAACTTTCATCAATCTTGGCTTCATACATCTTAAGAGTCTCCTTTGAGCTCATAGATTCGTCTCTATTCTTGGCATAAAGTGTTTGTAAAACTTTTACCCTTACATTTCTCCTACTTAGCATTTACCTTTATGGTTTTGACTATTAATATTAAAAAAATGCAAATATATGAAATACTTTTTATTTCTACCTTCAATTCAATGAGTAATTAATAATTTTTATTTATAATGATAAAATAAAGAAATAACAAATCATCTTATCAAGGTCACATTACCCGTTTTCCTATACTCTTCAGCATTGACACACAAAGCTCTTATATAATATGCATATGAATCTGGTGGCAGAGCTACTCCATTAAAAGTACCATCCCAACCTTGGTCAATATCTGAGGTTTTAAAAATCTCTTGTCCCCATCTATTGTAAATCACAAAATCCATCTCTTCAATAAAATTACTTCTAACAATAAATACATCATTGACTCCATCTCCATTGGGCGTGAATGCATTGGGTAAATATACATCGGTCTCATCACATTGTGCATTTCTCACTATGACTGTAACTTCATCCGTACCTATACAACCAAGTTCGTCAGTAACGGTCACCGTATATGAAGTTGTCTCGCGAGGAGATACCGTAATGGTTGTTCCCGATTCGCCCGTACTCCACTGATAGGTAGCCCCAGAAATGATGTCAGCTATAAATATTTCAACTTCTCTTCCCTCATAAATAGTAAAATCAGGTTCTGCATCAACTTCTATGATAGGAATATCTAAGGCCTCAATATTATATACTTGAGATTCAAAACATCCAGTGGCAATCTCTGTCACTAAAACACTAATAGTACCATCGTCCAATAATCTAATCAATGGAGATGTGCCTTCACCTCCAGATACTATTATATCTTCTGGCGTCCACTGAATACTGTAATTTTCAGGATTATTAATTAAAAGCTCAATTTGCTGATCTTGTTCAATACAAAAACCAAAAGGAAGTTCCACTTCAAAACTGAATGGATCGTAAACATCAGGATTATAAGAGGAGGAGTCTCTACATCCAGTACTTACATGCACCAGAATGAGCTGTATCTCCTTATCAGCTTGAGGCAAAATTATGGGATTGGTAGTACTGTCTCCAGAAACTATGCAATCTTGAGGATACCAAGTAATCTCATATTCGCTACTATTATCAATATTTAATAATATTTCAACAGGATTATTCAAGCAGAGGGTATCTCTCAAATTAACGTCATAGGCAAATTTAAACACAGATATATCTACAGAAATGGAATCTTTACAACCATTGACGTCAGTACCTACAACAAAAAATGTAGTATCATTGACCCCAGAATAACTTAGCGTCTTGCCAGAATTGACTATATTATTATTGATATCTGTCCAAATGTAGTTGACATCTTCAATATTAGCCACTATATTAATATTTACAGAATCCCCTAAACATATAGTCCTGTCATCGATAGCATCAATACTTATTTGTGGATTGATCACTATCTCTTTAGTCACTGGTAGAAAGGGACATATTGTAGTATTGTTGATAAGTTGTGGTATAAATATGCCGGGATTAGTATATTTATAGCATGGTTTTTCTTCTAAAGATCTATCGTCATCTGAATCCGGATCACCAAAATCCCAAATAGTAAATCCCGTATAATCCCCTTCTATTTCAAAGCATACCTCATAAAGTCCACAGTCTTTTATATCAAATGTAAAGTCAATTACTGGGTTAGAATCTATTATGACTGTAATAGAATCGCTGAGTGTACAACCAAACTGATTTATAGTACTAAAATACAAAACAACTTCGCCAAGAGGGAAACTATCAATACCTATTCGAGGGTTAGGACTATTGGCACCCGATAAAATAATGGGGTGGTCTTGCCAAGTAAAATTATTGACATGATGGTCAATAAGATTGAATGTAATGACCTCTCTAGAATCACCTGGACATAGGCGAAGTGGTGAAAGCGCATCTATACTTGGTGCTTCGTTTGTCACCGTAACAGAGGCCGGTTCTGTGGAACAACTCTCTCCTACGAACCTCACAAAAAAAGTACTTTGCCTTCCTCTAAATGTTAAATTAACTACCTCACCTGTAGCCAATACTGTATTTACATTAGGTTCGTCACCCCACAAATAAGTCCCCTCTCCTACTCCGCCTGACGCAGTAAGTGTAATATTTCCATCACAGGATACGGTGTCAGATGTGATACTCAAAACAATGCCTCCTTGTAATGCTATAACTTCTACTGAACCCTCTACTTGACATAGCCCATCATCCACCACGACATTATAGACTCTATTTGAATCAGAAGACACTTTTGGATTGTGTGGCTCTGTAAGATCCAACCCCTCTGTTGGTGTCCATGTATATATCCAATTAGGATTACCTCCTATCACTAAAGAACTTTCATCACCAGGACACAATATAATGGGACCGGGAACAAAAGAAAGTGAAGCAAATGGACCAGGCAGTATTTGGTCATTTATTCGATCTATACACTCATTTTCAAAGGTAGTAATTAAATTTACAAACAATATACTGTCTTTGGGAATAGTTATAGTAATGGGATTATCATTAGAACTATTTAAATTACCTAATATGCCTACAGACCATTCAAGACCTGTTGCATTTAAGCCATTAGACAAAGTATCTATATATACAAGATTTAGAGCGACTGTACTATCATCAGGACAATCCACAGGTGTCCATGCATAGTCTGACCTAGGTACAAGAGCGCTCAAATCTAATGTTTTTGTTAAACTTATCTCACAGGTAGTTTCAAAAATGGTATGGAGTGTCACATCAAAGCTTTGCGTGGCCTGCGGAAGTCTAACTAAAACGGGACTTCCTAAATAATCGACACCATTGACTGTAAATATAGTACTACTGATAACCGCAAATGGATTTAATGGTGCGGATTTGTCTATTAGTCTGATCTCAGCAATACCATCCTCTGGACATCCCACTAATTCAAAATGAAAGTCTGATCGAGGGAGCAAATCTTCGGCATTAATTATTTTTTCAATAGTGCTTTTACATCCATTATCTGCCTCCACAGTTATACTCACCTTAATTTCACCCAAATAAGATAATGGCACTGTGGGACCGTCACCAGTAAAAGTTAATATATTTCCATTTTGCTCTATTATCCATGTACGCTCAGTTATCACAAATCCGGGTTCGTCGTATACAGACAAGTCGGTCAAAATTATAGATAAACTATCAATAGTAGGATTACAATCTATTAATTGAAAACTAAAATCAGGCACTATTTTATTTTCAAATACAAAGACTTCCTGAATAATAGAGTCACTGCATGCATCACTGCCTCTTACAGCCAAAAGCTTTACATTGTATATACCTGAAGTCGGAAATGTAAAAACAGGGTTTTCCTCTTTTGAAGTAAAATTGGGGTCACCATTGGGGTAATCAAAGGACCAAGTAAAATCATTAGCTGCGAGACTTTCATTATAAAACTCCACGGTAAGTCCGTCACAATTAGTTTCTGAGGTCGTAAACTGCGCTAGCGGAGGTTGGCTACAGATACGGACATTGTATTGGAAGTCTCTTCTAGTCGAACCTATTAACCGACCATTACGATATTCTTCGACGAGTACGCCTACTAGAAACTGACCCACTAAGTTTGGTGTAGCCGTTATTTCTCCAGTTTGACTATTGATTTGCAAAGGAACCCCTCCTAGTAAATTGTCTATACTGTAAGGTGAACGCCACTCAACAAAAGGAAACGGAAAGTCAACTATTGGCTGTGGTCTAGGATTGAATCTCGTCGCACCAGAATTGGGCAGCACCAATTTATAGACCAACGAGTCACCGTCAATGTCTCTAGCGGAGTGATTAAATTCCAAGGGAGTGTCTGCGCATATATATACGTCTGGCCACTGATTAAATCTTGGACTACTGTTTTGATTTGTTAATGCATTTCCTGTGATGTGCGTCCAATATGTAGCTCCTGTTTCGAGAGGGCTTTGAATATTGAAAACCGTTTCATTCCTACAACATCTCTGATACGCCAGAATATATCCTGATGACCTAAATGGCAACCTTAACAACCCTTGATAAGTCGTCTCATGTACGCATACTTGTGTACCTTCAAATCCACAGTCACTCCTTATAAACTGATTTAATGTATCTGATTGCTGCAATGGTAAAAATAATTGTGCCCCGACTATATATTCTCCATTAGGGCCGGCATTGGCAGCGTTTGTACCATATGGCTGGAGCGCCTGAAGCCAAGATGCTTGAGCGCCATCCACTGTAAATATGGTTACAGAAGCGGGATTATCAAACTCCGCCTCGGGCGAACCTAAAAAGCAATCTCGACGCAATGTTACTCTCACCAAATACACATCATCTCTAATATGTTGATAAGTCATTTCTCCCCCTACAATATGGGTAGCCTTCATTTCATCAATCGTAATAACTCCCATGATGAATAATAAAATGGGAACAAATAATTTCAATATACTCTCTAACTTCATGATTATTGTATTTTGTATCTTACTGAAGATTTATTTATTTTCTGTTCTTGTTGCTCTCAATATTTCAACTCTTCTTTCTCTAGATGCATCCAAGCTATAAATTGATTTTCTTCTATCTTTGAGATCACCACTCACATTAGGCGGTGCCAATTCTTTACCAAATGAGATATCTGTAATGATAAGTTGACCGTTGAGATAATATTTTTTGAGTTCCTCATTATTATAGAATATCATTTCGTTTTTGATAGAATTTACCCTTCGTTGGCCTAGAGCTAAATTATATTTATTATCAGCTCTAGGAGATGCAAAACCCTTTAATATTAATTCAACTTTATTACCAGCTTCAAGTTCTTGCTGAAGGTTTACTAAAAACTTCTTAAACTTATCATACCCACCTTTAACATCACCTTCAAAAAACACTTCAAAATTTTCAGATGCTTGTTGCTTTTCGCTATTGGGTAATGGCGCTATATAGTTGGATTTGAAAGCATCTTTAGAGGCCACAAAATTATCCACTAATTCTCCATACTTAGATTTCGTAAATGTAGACCTGCTCGCTATATCGGGCATATCATTATCAAAGAAAAGAGATATAGGAAGCAAATCTTGTAAAATAAATTTATCTAAATACAATTTTTTAGTAATTAAAGTAGGCTTGTCATAGATCCGAGTGTCTAGGTATTCCTCCGCATCCACATAGCCATCTTTTTTAGCGATGATTTTATATTCCTTACCGATTTCAGGCATGAAATTAAATTCATTATTTAAAGGATTGAATGCTACTATTTCACTATTGTCTGTCAAATCAATAAGTGTAACTGTACAGCCCTCTAATGGTTTTTGGCCAATTGTGGTAAAAGTAAACACATCTAACAATAATCTATCCGTCTCTAAGAACATTTTTTTATCAATAGTTTGAGACTCCTCTATTCCGACTGTCGATAGATAAATAGTATCTGGAAAATAATTTTCTCTTGTGGCAATTATCATGTAATTTCTATCCTCTTGTAATATAAAAGGGTGTTCGATACCTTCTAAATTAGTATTTCTATCTAATTCTACCCCAGTTTCCATATCAATTAAAATTACAGTAGCCTTCTTCAAATCTCTTCCTGTCAGTTTATCATAAGTGAGTACATTGAGATCTATATCTATTTTGATAAGATTCATTTTGTAGATATCATAACAACAAGATTCGAAGTAGGAGTCAAGAAAAAGCGCCCCTTCTCTATTGGATGACAAAAATGCTTCAACCCCAGCCTTGTCTTCTGTATAATAAATGTCGTTATAGCTACTATTAAGTGGCCTGGTAAGTACCACTACATTGCCAAATTTGTCATTAATTTTGGCCGCTTTGTATATGTCAAACCCGCCATAACCTTGCCTAAAATCCGAGCTAAAAAATAGAAAATCTGAATTTAAACTATAAAATGGTGTAATATCGTCCCCTGGAGTATTTAGCTCTACTATATTGATAGGTTCAGAAAAACCAAATTTTGGGTCTAAAAGGCTGTACCAAATGTCGAGACCTCCCTTTCCGCCTTCTCTATCTGAAACAAAATATAATATTTCCAAGCCAGTATCTTTATCTAATGTAATATGAGGATGAGTAGATGTCGTGTTGGACAGATTTATTGGATCTAAAAGTTTTGTTTCATTAGAAAAGGTACCCACGGAATCTAACTGGCTACGAAAAATTTCACACTTAATCTCACTTGCATTGATGTAGTCACAAATAGTATAATAAGCCATCGTGCCGTCATGATTAATTGAAATATTGGATACCAATTCGTCTCTTTCATTGAGATAGCCCTGGACGATATCTACTAGTTCAGTTTTGTCCTTTTTTAAGATTTTAGATATCTCTTTGGGCAATTCCTTTTTTAAAGGTTTCGATTTGTAATTCATACTAGAAAAGTAGAAGTCATCACCATGCTTGAGCGCTGACACTTCTGATGCAGTCGTATTGATATCATCACCTAATCTTTCAAATCGTTTTTCCTTGCTGGGGCTTACTTTTTGGCCTAAAGCGAAATCAATTGCGGTTAATTCTTTTTGGGTCAAAGTAGTCAATAAAGAGTCGGTGCCTCCATATTCAGATTGATAAAGATTAAAGTACTTTTGAGCTTCATCGTATTTTCCCATGCGTTGCTTCATACTAGCCAACCAAAAAGTAGCATCAGAAAACTGATCGTCTTGTAAGGTATCAATCAGGTATTGATATTTGCGCGCAGCTGTAGAATAAGCATTAAATAACCTTGCAGATTCAGCGGATTTGTATAATACTCGAGCATCGTTTGAGTCAAACTCTAATGCTTCATTATAATAAATCAAAGCTGCATAATAATTTTTTTCTGAAAAAGCCTTTTCGGCCTCAGCTAAGTATTGCTTTTTAGTAGGAGATTGGGCTATTAATTCCCAACCAAAAAGAGTAAGGACAATGCTTATTAATAAATATTTATATTTGCAAGTATTCATGTAATCAAAAATTTGAATTAGTAAATGGGACATACTTTAGCATTTCTTAAAAGCTGTACATTGGCTATAATATACCTTACATGAAACTCTGGTCCACCTCGGTTGATACCCACTGTTTCGTTAAAAAATGTATTATCAACATCATAACTAAAAGAAGCGTGGATATTGTTATACTGAATCGCTACAATAGGAAAAAGTGAGCCCGACGTTCTATATCCTGCACCGAGATGCAACTGAACTTCCTTTCCTCGAGACTGAGATATGTATATCTTGCCCAAACCTCCTACTATTGTCTCAGTATATTCACCTTGATCTTGATACAATCCATGCAATTGGATATCAAAGATATCAGCTAATTTAAAATTTCCCATTAAAGTAGCTGTAAAACGACGTGGCAAATCTGCCAAATCAAAATCATAAAATGCGTTATTGGGTTCAAAAAGATGAAGTACAGATCCTCCTATATCTACATTTGTTCTACTGTTTTTTTGCCATCTATAATTGAGACCTAATCCCACATCCAAAAAATTGATACGTTCAAAATTATCAAATCCTTCCTGCGAGGAGAGTGATGGGTCAAAACTGTCTCCATTCCATTGTTTATCCCATGTAAAATTTTGAGTATTGAATCCTCTCGAAGCCAAGCCCAATGTCATACCGCCACTCAATATGTGATTCGGATGAAGTATCCTGTGGTAGGCACCTTGGGCCGCTAGTGTGGTCAAATTAAAGTTGCCATCGCCTTGTCTATCGTGATTGAAAAAAGCACCTACACCTAAAAATTGTTTTTCACCTGGGAGTATAAACATTTTTTTGTCATAAGTACCACTAAAAGTAAACCAAGGCACAGGTACAAAACGCCATTGATCTCTCAAAGAGCCTACAAATCGATGGTCACCATTAAAAACCCCAGTCAAAGCTGGATTGAGATTCTGAGGCGAGTTATAAAATTGGCTATAATGCAAATCTTGTGCATTTATTTTTAAAAAAAATAATAACAAAAGAAAAATTAATCCCAATTTTGAAC
This sequence comes from Saprospiraceae bacterium, assembly GCA_036782555.1. Classification (GTDB taxonomy): domain Bacteria; phylum Bacteroidota; class Bacteroidia; order Chitinophagales; family Saprospiraceae; genus OLB9. The sequence continues at coordinate 6,448 of DAIPYV010000039.1, read as the reverse complement.
TAAAACACGAAAATAATATGCGCATAATTCTATATATTATTTAAACAACTAATATCTATTAAGCTTAAAAACAATTAATAATTAATAAAAATATTAAAAAAGATAATTCATTAATTATTATAGTACAAAAACCGTACTAAACTTTAATATTGAAAAAATAAAACCTCTATTGGGAAACTTGAAAAGCTATAGTTTTAATAGTGTTGATCAATTTTTGACCGTAACTTTGTGTGTTAATCATTTTTTTTGACTCGGATTGATTAAAAACACTATCCAAATCGTTTATAAAACAATAAGGAATGTTTTTTAGTTTCATTTGGGATATAATTTCTACAGAATTTTCTTTTAAGAATTTTTTTGAAAGCAAATCGTAAAGTTTTTGGCGATTCAAAACCCTATTTTTATTGGAAGAAAAAAATAAAACATCTGTTTTATCTAATTGAAGTAATTCACAAAGTTTTTGAAATTGGCCATCACTGCCTACTGCAAGCATCACGCGTTTATTATCTTGAGTAATAAAAATATCTCCATACGGAGCAATATTTGGATGTAATGTACCCATAGGTTTGGGAATATGTCCTGCTATCAAATAGTTGGTAGCTTGATTGGCTAAGGCAGACAGAGCACTTTCGTATAGAGAAACATGCACTATTGAGCCTTTCCCTGTTTTCATTTTTTGGTACATAGCCAGGAGTACTCCTTCTTTCATCTGGTGAGCCGCGATAATATCTATTAATGCTACGGGCAATTTGGCCAAATTATTTTCGTCTGTACCTGTCATGGATAGCCATCCTGTCTCGGCTTGCATCACTAAGTCGTATCCTGGTCTTGGATCGTCATAACCGTAAGCACTCAATTGTGCTACTATAACTTTTGGATACATATCTCGAATCTTATAGGGGCAAAGACCCAATTTTTCAGCTGTTCGCTTTTGAAAATTGGAAATAACTATATCACTTCTGGAAATCAAATCCCAAACTATAGCCTTGTCATTTTCATGATTCAAGTCCAACAAATGTACTACCTTATCAAAATTTGCGCTCCAATAATAGGCTGAGTAAGTATCTTCGGGGTTTTCATTGGGAAGCTTCCACTGTCGTGTTACATCACCACCCGTGAGTTTGTTTTCTACTTTGATGACTTTGGCGCCAAGTTCAGCAAAAAAAGAAGCGGTCTGAGGCCCAGCCAAAACTGAAGATAGGTCCAATACTTGAATTCCTTCTAAAATCCGAGATGTGTCCATGATTTTTATGAACTATAAAAATTTAGGGGAAACAGAGTATTCTTTACTTCCTGATATATACTCATAAAAACCTTCAGAGGTCTTTCTACCTAATTTGCCAGCTGTTACCATATTGACCAATAAAGGACAAGGAGCATATTTAGGCTGACCAAATCCATCGTGTAAAATTCGCATAATTGAGAGACAGACATCCAATCCGATAAAATCTGCCAATTCAAGTGGTCCCATAGGATGTGCCATACCCAATTTCATCACTGTATCTATTTCATTCACTCCAGCCACACCTTCATAAAGTGTATAGATAGCTTCATTAATCATCGGCATCAGTATTCTGTTGGCCACAAATCCAGGGTAATCATTGACTTCCACAGGTACTTTTCCAATGGACTTCGACAGTGACATTATAGTATGGCAGACCTCATCTGATGTGGCATAACCCCTGATCACCTCTATTAATTTCATAACAGGTACAGGATTCATGAAGTGCATTCCTATAACTTTTTCGGGCCTTTGAGTTACAGCCGCTATCTGAGTGATAGAAATAGAAGACGTATTGGTAGCCAATATACAGTGGTCTGGTGCAGCTGCGTCTATCTTTTTAAACAAATCCAATTTAATTTCCACTCTCTCTGTCGCCGCTTCTATAATTAAGTCCGCATTTTGAACAGCAATTTCCAATTCAGTATTTGTGAGGATACGACTCAAAATAACAGGCACTTCCGAATCCAACAGGACCTCTTTTTTGACCATTCTTTGGAGATTATTCTCTATAGTTTTTAATGCTTTGTCTAATGCTTCGAGAGAAATATCACACAATTGCACCTGAAATCCGTGTGTGGCCATGACTTGGGCTATACCATTTCCCATAGTACCTGAGCCAATTACTGTTACGTTTTTAATGTTCATAAAATTAGGGATGGTTAAGGTGAATCTAACAAAAAGGAGGTTAAAATTGTTTTACAACATAGGTATCTTATCAACAAAAACTAAAATATCACAGACTATAAAAACAAATGGATGCACGTGACATCACAAGCCAAAAGAGTGCTATAATCCTATGAAATAGGAAAAAATATTTAAATAAAAAAGCCCACTCAATAGAATGGGCTTTCATAATATTTAAATACATCAAAATTACTTTTTGTCACCTACTTCTTCAAACTCTACGTCCGTGACATCTTCAGTTTCAGTGGCTGTGCCATTATTTTGAGCAAAATCTTGAGCGCCATCAGCCGAGTCACCTCCAGCATTTTGTTGTGCTTGATAGATATCTTGCGAAGCAGCTGTCCAAGCGGCATTCATGGCTTCACTCGCTTTGTCTATAAGTGCTATGTCTTGCATTTTATGCGCTTCTTTTAAATCCGCTAAAGCTTTTTCAATAGCTTCTTTTTTGTCAGCAGGAATCTTCTCTCCTATTTCTGTCATTTGTTTTTCAGTTTGGAATATCAATGAATCCGCCATATTAATTTTTTCTGCTCTCTCTTTAGCTAATTTATCTGAATCAGCGTTAGCAGCCGCCTCAGCTTTCATTTTTGCTATCTCCTCTTGAGAAAGTCCAGTTGATGCTTCGATTCTGATATTTTGCTCTTTGCCTGTACCTTTATCTTTAGCAGAAACCTTTAAGATACCATTGGCATCCATATCAAATGTCACTTCGACCTGTGGTACACCTCTAGGTGCAGGTGGTATACCATCTAAAATAAATCGGCCTACGCTTCTATTATCGCGTGCCATAGGTCTCTCGCCCTGAAGGATGTGTATCTCCACACTAGGTTGATTATCTGCGGCTGTTGAATAGGTTTTTGTTTTCTTAGTTGGGATAGTACTATTAGATTCTATCACTATATCGAATACATTACCCATAGTCTCTATACCTAGAGATAACGGCGTCACATCAAGTAGTAATACATCTTTGACGTCTCCACTTAGTACGCCACCTTGTATAGCGGCTCCTAAAGCAACGACTTCATCTGGATTGACACTTCTGTTAGGTTTTTTGCCAAAGAAACTTTCCACGGCAGCCTGTATAGCTGGTATCCTCGTAGATCCACCTACTAAGATAACCTCATCTATATCATTAGTGCCTAGTCCTGCATCTTTCAAGGCAGCTTTACATGGTTCTAATGTTTTTTTTATTAAAGTATCCGCCAACTGTTCAAACTTAGCTCTCGATAGCTTCATCACTAAGTGCTTAGGCACACCATCCACCGCTGTAACATAAGGTAGATTAATCTCCGTTTCAGATGATGCGGATAATTCTATTTTAGCTTTTTCAGCGGCATCTTTTATTCTTTGCAGGGACATAGGATCCTTGCGTAAATCAACATTTTCCTGAGCTTTGAACTCATCAGCTAACCAATCTATGATAACTTGATCAAAATCATCACCCCCTAAATGTGTATCTCCATTGGTTGATTTCACTTCAAATACGCCATCGCCTAATTCTAAGATTGAGATATCAAAAGTACCTCCACCCAAGTCAAAAACAGCTATGGTACTATCAGTATTTTTTTTATCCAAACCATAAGCCAATGCTGCAGCTGTTGGTTCGTTGATGATACGCTGTACTTTAAGACCAGCGACTTCTCCTGCTTCTTTTGTAGCTTGTCTTTGAGAATCATTAAAATAAGCGGGTACAGTTATAACCGCCTCTGTAACTTCTTGACCCAAGAAATCCTCGGCTGTTTTTTTCATTTTTTGAAGTACCATTGCAGATATTTCTTGTGGTGTATAGAGTCTCCCATCTATATCCACACGTACAGTATCGTTATCACCTTTTACAGTTTTGTAAGCAACGCGGCCTGCTTCAGAGCCCACTTCGCTAAATCTATTGCCCATAAACCTCTTTATGGATGCAATAGTTCTTGTAGGATTGGTGATGGCTTGTCTTTTGGCAGAGTCTCCTACTTTTCTTTCTCCATTATCTAAAAAAGCAACTATTGATGGTGTGGTTCTTCTTCCTTCTTCATTAGCTATAACTACAGGCTCGTTGCCCTCCATTACGGCTACACACGAATTGGTTGTACCTAAGTCTATTCCTATTATTTTACCCATTTTAATATAATATTTAGTTTGATTGAAATTGAAAATTTATTTAACATTGAAAGTAATGTCAATCTCTGTGCCAATACGAAATATTATGTTTTAAACTGCCAAAATGATATCAAACGACATTAACTTTACCCAAAATACTGTCAATAAGTCATATTACTATTGAAAGTTAAGTTCTTTTGTCACCGAACCATTTCTTAAAGAATCTAGGGTCATGCGTGCCAATCTGACGTCCTCTCTAACATATCTAGTACGCGAACTAAATATACCCAAGGCTTGATTGGAAAAATTTGAAAAAGTTGGGATTTCGCCACTGGATGTTATACCCAAATTGGCATTAGCTACTGTAAGAAATTCTTGAATTTCTTGACCACCCGATGTTAGTTTGATGGTCGCTTTATCAAAAAATCTTCGGATAGTAGGATCTTTTTCAAGAGAACTAGCCATGAAAGAGTAAAATTCATTTCCTCTTATACTAAACCCAGCTCTATTGTCATCAGAAACTATATTTCTACCCAAATTCCATATGAGTTCCCTTCTATTGACCTGATTATTTTTTATCTCATCAAAATAAAATATGAGTTGGAGATTGTGTAATTTGGCATTTCTGTCATTAATCCATCTAAAATTAGTGGTGCCAATAGTCGTGAAACTCAAATCATTATTCATCGAAGGCGTAGTCATACTTTCTGGTATGTAAGGTGTCAGACAAAAAGTAGTCGCCTCCGTCATGACATTATCTTTATCGTCTCTTATTGTCACTTTATATTCATCCCCTGGATTCAAATTTAATAAACTAGTCCTTGTTCTATAAAGATAATTGGGCGTATTGGCGAAGGCACCTTCCTCACGAACTAAACCTATCAAATTTCCATCCACACGCTCTAGTTGAACTTCAGGACTAAGTTTATCAGGGTTGGTTTTATTAGAGATAGTTACGGTAATATTTTCATAATAAAAGTTAGTTGGATCTAAGGCCAGCTCCCTACCCGATACATTTTCATCTATAAATGCCTTTTCAACTCTTATATAAGTGTATTCGTCCTCTGGCGTCAAAAATCCATAAACTACTGGAATGTTAACCGCACCTTCTGTAAGCTGAAAATCATTTGAACAAGAAGGAATAAAAAAAATAATACTCACTATAATTAGTAAAAATATCTTTTTGGATACAATCATATTTAATAAATCATTTAAGTAAAAAGTAAAATAAGGACGCAAAAATACAGGAAATCTTTTGATTTTAGGTCATAATTTTCTTAAATAAATGATGAAGTAGTATCTTTGTGACATAAATCAAAAAAAATAAATAAATGCCACGTAAGAATATTGCAGCAGGAAACTGGAAAATGAATACCACTATAGAAGAAGGTATAGAATTAGCCCAAGCCTTAATGAATGCTGAAAAATCCAAAGATGTATTAGTAATATTGACAGTCCCATTTACCCATCTGTATCCATTAAAAAAGAAAATAAAAGCATCAAGTAAGATAGTGCTGGCGGCACAAAACTGTCATCATAAAAACTCTGGAGCCTATACTGGTGAAATATCGCCCTCCATGCTGGCCTCAATGAAGATACCTTACGTCGTATTGGGTCACTCTGAGAGAAGAGAGTATAATCATGAAGATAATTCAATTTTAGCATTAAAAGTGAGGGCAGCATTAGATGCGGGGCTAAAAGTTATTTTTTGTTGTGGAGAGTCACTAGACATTAGAAAAGCGGGTGATCATGTGAAGCATGTAAAAAAACAGCTATCAGACTCCCTTTTTGACTTGACAGCGGTAGAGATGAAAAATATCGTCATCGCATATGAGCCTATCTGGGCTATTGGTACGGGCGAAACTGCAAGTCCGGAGCAAGCTCAAGAAATCCATGCAGAAATAAGATTTATTCTGAAGAAAAAATTTGGTAAACGCGTAGCAGAAAATACTAGTATTCTTTATGGTGGTTCTGTCAAGGGTTCAAATGCTAAAGAGATATTTAGTCAAGCAGACGTAGATGGTGGATTGGTAGGCGGTGCCTCATTGATCGCTGAAGACTTTATAAAGATTATTAACTCTTTTGGTTGATGGATCACGTACCGATATATGGTAAGCAAATAAAAATATAAATTGGAATCATTAGATCATATTCAAATAAATTTTAGTGAGA
>DAIPYV010000038.1:0-23836 GCA_036782555.1 Saprospiraceae bacterium | reverse complement strand
TCTATTTCATTCTTAATTTTTCCTTCAGCTATCCATGCCACAGCTTTGTGTAAAACATTTTTAGTTTTTAGCTGCATGTCCACTATTTTTAATTCAAATTTATTAGTTGATTTATCATATTTGGGTAAAGCAGTAATTAACATTTGGCCATTGATGCTACCCGCTATATCCGCGGCTACTCTAAAGTTTGTATAATCGCAGTTTGTTACAATATTACTTAACGTGATATTCTTACCATCAGAAGCGAAAGATTGTCCTTCTATGTTTTCTTTGAGCATAGCATTAATATCATAAGTTTTTATTTCAGAAATAACACGAATTGTAGAGCTATCAGGTATATCTTCGCTCCAATTGACTGTCGGCAATAGTCCATTCTTAAAAACTGTTTCGGGTTCAGAAGTAGTAAACTTGGTTTTCCCCATCATCCTCACTTTTCCTCTGGCTGTAAATCTGCTGTTTTTGATGGGACTTAGATTAAAAATTTCTGGCTCAAACTGTACCCAAGCTAATAGGGTAGGTGAAAATTTTTGAGGCTTGGAAATAGAGCCCAAGGTTTCTGCCATAGATATTTGGAGCTGGAAATTCTCTTTTATGGACTGGTCAATGGTTTTTTCTATTTCAGATTTACTCCTTTTTAGTACATTGTCCGAAATGTATTGGATAGGTATGTTGATGCCTGCCACTCCTAATTTGGGTTTTTCTATCCATCTGTGATGTGATAGTTGCGTATTAGTTTTTAAATTCCATCGCGTATCTATATCAAAACTAGTCAAAAAGGTCATTTCTAAAGTGCCCTTAGCCTTAAGAGTTGTCAAAAAAGTCTTTTTCTCAACTAAAATATTAATAGGGACATTGACCAATATGTTTTTACCCTCGATCTCTATTGTTGCATCACCTGGTTTAGATAGTTTCATGACCACATCATATTCTGGTAATGAAAAATTACCACCTAGGGCCTCATCTATAGAAATATTGAATGTATCTTGGATAGTCTTTTTTTCTAATCGATAGTTTAATATGATTTCTGAGGCCAATTCTTTATCTTTTATGTCATTAATTAATTCGGAATTTTTTGATTTTTTGGAGGCGCATGACATGGTAAAAAGAACTCCTATCATACTCAACAATAGACTGAAAATTTTCATCCTTTGTATAATGTTTTTATTTTTTTTTAATCTGTGGTGTTTAAGACTATTTACAATAAGGGACATAACATGCTTTTGAACTACTTTGTTTATCTATTACAGAATAAGGTAATGTTTATTATCCTGTATTTAGATATTTTCATTCAAAAAAAAAATGTATTTTAGAGCTTTATTGAAATAATTTAAAAGTATTATAAAATGTTTGATATCAATATTTTAATAATATTTAATATAGAGTTATTATAAAATTTTATCTCTATTATATATTGATTATGAATTTTTTTAATAATAAAAATTTGTATATTTGAATTTATATATTACTTTTGCCCTTAATTTATAACAAACTTATATACAAAATGAGAAATCTTTTAATGGCTGCTTTTGCAGTATTCTCTTTGATGACTGCCATAAGTCAAAAAAGTCCCAATAACACTTGTTTTAGCGTCTTGAAATATGATGCTATATCTGAAATAGTTGAGAAAAAACATTATGTTTTTACAGGTACTGATACAACGGGTCTTAATGTGAAATTGTCAAAAATAAATATCATAGATGCACGCGAAGAGTGGGTCAAAAGAAAAGACAAAAATTGTGTTTCCCCCAATCCCAAAGAGTGTGAAAAGTTAGTTTTAGAGACACTTCCACCTGTCACTATGAATATGTACACTTTAGAGGGTCCTGATGTGATAGACCAATACGAGATAAAGACTGAGAAGGTAAGGGTCATTTCTCAAAAAGCGGGTACAAAAGAGTTACCAGTCTTGTGTCCAAGCAATAGAACACCCAAACTAATCAGCAAATTACAAGAATCTCTAAAAGCATTGGGTTATCCTGTGGAGATTTCAGGACTATTAGACGATACAACGATGGCCTACATTACAGAGTTTCAAAAGTCTAAAGGCTTGCCATATGGCGATATCTCCTTAGAAACATTGGGTGCACTAGGTGTGAGGTAACTCTGGCTATACCAAAATCAAAATAAAAAAGGAGGTAGATGAATACATTTATCTCTTTTTTTTTGTCATATTGGGTTAATTTAATGAAATATACTCTGATATTTATAATTATTCATTTATCTTTGTGAGTCTAATGACTACGCTATAGAAGTTTTCATATTGTTGGCAAGTTTTTTTTAATAACCATAAATATATACTTATGAAACATCTTCTATTTTTTAATTTCAAAAATTCTTTTTTTGGTTTTTCGTTCACATTTCTCACTTTAATCAGTGTTTTAGCGCCTCACAAGGTACAAAGTCAATGTGCCAACAGCAATGACTACAAAGCACTTAGAGCTATTTACCTAGCCACTGATGGTGATAAATGGAAAACACGAACCAATTGGCCTAACGCTATGTTTTTTAATGTCGTTACTGATGTTTATCCTGGCTTGGATATGTCCATCTGGCATGGTATAACTTGTCAAAACGGCAGAGTTATTGGCATAGATCTTGGTCAAAATAATGTGAGGGGATTTTTGCCTAAAGAAATCGAATTGTTAGATGAGCTCGTTAGGCTTAATCTTAACGGAAATGACTTGTCTAATATGGATTTTACCGTATTGAGCCCACTGAAAAATCTAAGAGTACTGCGGCTAAATAAAAATGAATTGCAAGGAGATTTTTCAGCTTTGGGAGATTTGACATCGCTCCAGCTTTTGGATTTAAGTCACAATCTATTTAGAGATACTCTTACAGATGCAGTATTTGCTTTATCTCTTCTCCGTGAATTATATGTCAATGATAATAATTTTGCAGGCGTCCTATCAGAGAAGATAGGACAGCTCACTGAATTGCGTGTTTTAGATGGCAGTAATAATATGTTTTCTGGTCATTTACCTCAATCCTTGTCACAATTGAACTTTTTAACTTCATTGGATTTGAGTTATAATGATTTATCTGGTTCGATACCATCTACTCTTTTAGATGTACAAAGTTTATTGAATATCCAATTGAGCAATAATAGGCTTTCTGGTTGTATTCCCCAAAATGCAAATTTATACTGTGTGCCTACACGTACTTTGAATATCTCTTGTAATAATTTACTACCATGGCAAGGAGATTTATTTCAGTTTTGTCTGACGGATGGTAGCATGGATGCTCAAATAGGTGCTCCTTGCAATAACTTTAATCCAACAGACGGTGATGTAGATGTAATCAATGAGAACTGTATGTGTGGAGATTCTATTCCAATTTTTTTGGGGAGTTCTGTATCCGGTCATGTCTTTGTTGATTTAGACGGAAATGGAGCTTACAGTGGGATAGATATACCACTGGAGTATGTAGATATAGTATTGTATCCCAATTGTGATACAGATGCACTCCCTTTTAGGACTAAAAGTGATGCTAATGGGTTTTATTCTTTTACAAACTTGCCATTTCATAAAGATAAATGGTTCATACAAATCGATCCGAATAGTGATGTCCAATGTGATGGTGCAATAGGTGAATGCTTTGAATTTTTGTCATGTGAAGGTGGCACTTTTGAATTCAATTTTCTATGTACCCCTCCAGGTTGTACTTCTAATCCTTTTTCGGTGGATAATAATTGTCAGGAAGCATTTGATAATCCCTTGTGTGATTTAAGAGTTATTCAACAATGGCCTTGTAGCCAAAATCCTTCCCAAATGGGTCCTTGGCTTAATCAGGAACACTGTCAGGGAGTATTTAACAATACCTCTTTTTATGGTTTTGTGGCGGGATCAGGTGATTACAGCATTAACTTTACAGTATTCAACTGTGCTGGGACTGGTGTACAATATGGTGTGTATGATGCGTGTGACCCTAATGGAGGTCCTATATGCAATGGGAATGCCAATACAGGTACAGTAACCATACCATCTGATCAGTTGGTACCTTGTAAAAGTTATGTCTTTTGGATAAATGGGTTTGGTGGTTCTGTCTGTAGTTATTATACTTTTATAGATGGAGATTGGAATAATTGTTCTGTGCCTGACGTAGCAGATATTGAATTTGACTCGGGCTGTCCTGGTGCTTTAGAGCCCTATTGTCCATCATCTTTACCTAGGACTTTAACTCTCATACCTAGTAACATTACGAGTGTAGTACCTCTAGAAGATATCAAAGATGCAAGATATATATGGTCCATCAGGTATCCCAGTGGTACATTTTATACTTATCCTGAAGTTGTAGGGCCTGATGGTATAAAGATAGATCAAGTTTTTAATGAGTCAGGAACTTATGAAATTTGTGTAGTTGTAGGTCACCCTTGTGATGGATACAGGGATCCTTTCTGTAAACTTATTGAGTTTGCACCTATACCTGATGTGGATACTGTATTTGTTGTGTGTTCAGGTGATTTTCCTTGGGATGGTGCGTTTGATAATGAAGGGAATGAGGTATTAGACCCGTATGGTAATCCATGGTATTGGGAGGGAGGCACCATTAGCTATGAACTAGGGAGCCTAATTCCACCACCCTCATTTTTTTCATTCCAATCGAATTCATGTGGTTGTTCATACAGACAATTTTTTAAATTTGAAGTTTTTGATGAACCTGATCCTATTAGAGTGTTCTGTATTTCCTCTACTGCATCAGAGGTGATCTTTGAATGGAATGAAATTCAAGATGCCATAGATTATGAAGTTGAAATAATGACACCTAATCAGGTAGGAGAAAAAATAGGTCGAACACAATTTAGGGTATATGATATGCAAGATGGTGATTTGGCAACTATTCGTGTTAGGGCATTGTTAGAGGGTCCGTGTGAGTGGACTGATTTTTCTGAACATTCTTGTATTGCAACAACTTGTCTTATTCCAATTGTTTCTATCAATATACCGAACGAAATATGTAAAAGTAATGATAATAACTCCTTAGCACTGTCAGATTCGACAGTGAATGTTTTTGGAGGTTTTGATGTAAGTGGGTATTTTACACTTGAGGGTCCTGGAGTTTTGGGTGGACAAACCATAACTGAAATCGATATTAATTCATTAAATGTGGGTGATTACACTCTGAGGTATTTATATAATTATATTGTAAGTGAAGATACTTGTCGGGGTATAGTATCAAAGCCCTTTAAAATATTAGAAAAACCATTGGCTTCGTTCACTATAGATTCGATAGGTTGTGTCCAAGATACTTTTTGGATAGAGTATGATAGACAAGGTATAATTACAGATTTAAATTGGAATTTAGGAGGTGATCATGAATTGGGTTTTGTCAGTCAAAATTTATTTTATGTCGTCTGGAAAGATGCGGGAATTAAAACAGTCCAACTTACTACTAAGAATGGTTCATGCCTTTCAGACCCATACATACAAGAACTGACAGTCGAAGAAGTACCTATGATTTCAGATGTTATATGCCAGAATGCTACCCCTGACAGTCTCCATGTGGTGTGGGGTACTTCACCTTGTGCTAGTAGATATGTAGTCTCCATCAATGGTACTGTACAACCCATGTTGGCGGACACTTTCATTACTCTTTATAATCTATCATTGGGTCAAGAATTTGATATAACTGTGCATCCTCAATCAGAGTGTTTATGCGATTTTGATATACTCAAGAAGACTTGTGTGGTGATGTCATCAAGTACTATCAATAGTTACACCAATAAATGGAGACTTTATCCCAATCCTTCCAAGGATTTTATCAATATAGAAGGGCCATTACCATCAAATGCTCAGATTTTTTCCATAATTGATGTAATGGGTAGATATGTTTCAGTTGGATTGTTGTCAGAAATTATTGATATTTCTCACTTGTCTGATGGTTTGTATATTTTAAGATTTGATTATCAGAATGAAATAGTCAATATAAAGTTTGTAAAAAATTGATATTGAGGTGTCAAACAAAGATTAAGAAAATAGAAGGCTCATACATGGGGCCTTTTATTTCTTCTTATTTTATATCAATAGTTAAACAAAACATCTTGCCTTTTCATTAATACAATGTATCAATTCAATCAGTATTGAAAAAAGTCATTTTAGTAGGTCCCTGTCACCCATTGCGTGGAGGAATCGCCAAATTTAACGAGCGATTAGCAAAACAGCTGATGGACGATGGACATGAGGTGATTATCTATACTTTTTCGCTCCAATATCCGTCATTTTTATTTCCTGGCAAGACTCAATTATCAGATAGTACGCCGCCCAAAAATCTGGATATTAGAATAGAGGTTAATTCGATTAATCCAATCAATTGGTGGCGGGTAGCTAAAGATATAGCCCGATTGAAGCCCGATTTGGTGATTTATAGATATTGGTTACCATTTATGGCGCCTTGCTTGGGCAGTATAGCTCGGTGGATAAAAAGATTTATGGGAGAATCTTCGGCTTCATGCACTCAATTGGCTATCGTGGATAATGCTCTGCCTCATGAAAAAAGGGTAGGAGATAGAGTGCTGACCCAATATTTTACTCAATCGATGGACAGATTTATGGCGATGAGTGATCATGTCAAAAATGATTTGAGACAATTTACTCAACGGCCTATTCAATTGTTTCCGCACCCTTTATACGACAATTTTGGGCCTCGCCATGATAAAAAATTGGCGAGACAGCATCTCCAATTTCCCGAAAATACTTATCTTTTTATGTTTTTTGGGTTCATAAGGCATTATAAAGGATTGGACATTTTACTCAAAGCGCTTGAACTTCCTACTGTAAAAGACAGAGATTTCAAACTCGTCATCGCAGGTGAGTTTTATGCAGGAGAGAAAGAGATCATGGAACAAATAAATGTCTCTTCTGCCAAGGATAAACTTCTTTTGCACACTGAGTTTATTCCAGATGATGAAGTGGGCTATTATTTTAGTGCTGTAGATTGCATAGTGCAGCCTTATAGAAATGCTACACAGAGTGGCGTCTCACCTTTAGCATATCATTTTGAAGTACCTATGGTCGTTACTAACGTAGGTGCGCTGCCTGATTTGGTGCCAAACGGCATGGGTCATGTTTGTGAGCCGACTCCTGAAAGTATTGCAGAGTCTATCTTATTTATGCTGACTCAATTTGATTCACAATACTTTTCAACGATTATTGAGGAAGAGAAAAAGAAATTGAGCTGGAGTACATTTACTTCAAGACTGTGGGATAACCACAAAATTTAGTATCTTTGCACTTTATTTTACATTTATGTCATTTGCAAAAAATATCCTTCAATCTTCCATCGATGTCAAGTTAAAAACTTTATCTAGTAGTCATATTTTAGACAGTATTGATGCGTCTTTAAAACTTATTACAAAGGCATTTCAAGAAGGAAACCGAGTCTATTTCTGTGGCAATGGAGGTTCTGCAGCGGATGCTCAACACATAGCTGCAGAACTGAGTGGTAGATTTTATAAGGACAGACCTGCTCTGCCGGCTGAAGCTTTGCATGTCAATACATCCTATCTGACAGCTGTAGCCAATGATTATAGTTTTGACCAAGTGTATGCTAGGTTAGTGGATGGAACGATGGTCTCCGGAGATGTTTTAGTGCTTTTCTCGACGAGTGGCAATAGTGTTAACATAATCGAGGCAGCAAAATCCGCCCGAAAGAAAGGCGTAAAAACCATAGCCATGACAGGAAGTACAGGCGGATTACTTAAGGAATGGGCTGATATACTTATTAATGTACCATCAGATATTACACCACGTATTCAGGAGGTACACATCACCATAGGTCATATCATCTGCGAGCAAGTAGAAAATAACATTTTTAACCATTAAATCATATATCGTGAAATATTTGTTGATTTTCATAGGAATAGTATTTTTATTTATGAGTTGTAAACATGACCACCAGCATCATAATCATGGCGAAGTGTCAGAGATGCCCGCGCTTTATGATACCGTAATGTATATCCATGATGCTGTCATGCCTGAAACCAATACTATTCACAAAATCAGAAAAGCACTTAAAGAAACGACTACCGAGGGAGACAGGGCTCCTGTCTTGTCCCAAATAAAATATTTGGATGAGGCTGAGGATGCCATGATGGACTGGATGGCTGAGTTTAAAGTGCCGGAAGATAAAGATAAACAAAACGAATATCTTCAAGAAGAGAAACTCAAAATTCAGTATGTAAGTGATTTGATGTATGATGCTATCCATAAGGGGCAAGCTATGTTGGATTCTTTGCAACAAAATTAGTCGTGATTTGTCATTAGGTTGAATAGTAAAATGAATACATTTATGAGAATACCTTTTTTAGTATTTTTAAGTCTTTTGTTGTTTTTTGGTTGTAAAAATGAAGATACAGAGCTACCTTATTTAGGCAATTTTAGTATACAGGATGGCGAAAAGATATATCACAGGGTGGGCCAAATAAATCATTTTAATCAGGATAGTGTCTTGATGACCAATGCAGATTTTGAAGATTACATCCAAGTAGCTGATTTTTTCTTTACTTCTTGCCCATCTATATGTCCTAAAGTAATGAAAGAAATGTATAAAATATATGAAGCCGTCGGATCAGATCCACAAGTTAAGTTGATATCCTTTACTATAGACCCCAAGAGAGATACACCTGGCACACTCAAGATTTATGCAGATAATCTAGGTGTCGATCAAAAAGAATGGCTATTCCTTTCTGGAGACAAGGAAGAGACTTTTGATCTGGCCAACACCTACTTTGTATCTGCTTTGGAAGATGCAGACGCCCCTGGAGGATTTGATCATTCTGGGAAAATTATTTTAGTAGATAAAAATGGCCATATACGCTCATTTACTGAAGGTACAGACCCCTCCGGTACAGGAAAATTAATAGAGGACATCAAAAAACTTTCTGCATCATATCAAGTTCAATAATAATGAAAAATATCATAATTTTATTGGGTTTTTGGGCTTCATTGATGGCTGTACTATCCTGCAATGACTCGCCTTACATGCAAGGAAAATATATTTATGATGACCTTTGCCAAAACTGTCATATGGAAGATGGCAGCGGCTTAGAAAAGCTTATTCCCGCCCTCTCTGAGTCTTCGCTACTTGGCTCTTCAGGTATGGTATGTGTCATTAAAAATGGGATACAAGATACCATTACACGCAATGGTTCTCAATTGGTACGTGAGATGCCTTCTTACTCTAAGTTGAGTATTACAGAGGTCACCAATATCATCAATTACATCAATCATCGTTGGGACAAAGATTTTAAAGAGACGACCATTATTGAAGTACAAGAGGCATTGGGTACCTGTGAGTAAGTTGACTTCTATTCAGTGAATGCAACTTTTTACTCCTCCTTCATCAATATATAATTGGCATACCATTGATATCCAAAAGTACCAAGGATAAAAGGCCATATAGTCACATTGAGGAAGTCACCGTCTAAAAGTGCTACCAAAGCACTCCCTAACCCTAAGACATTGAGCGCAAGTGTAAAAAATCTGAGTTTTTTTGTAGTCAAGACATCAAATGAATTATTCATACTTCCCAAAGGAATCATCAATAAGAAGGCGACTAATGACAACTGAAGCCAACCTCCATTAGTAGAGTCTAAAAAATAGATACCGATAGACATCAAACAAATGGCGAGAGCTGTGCCTGTATACTTAGCGGATTCTTTTTGGCCATCACTGAGTGTGAGTTTTCCAAACATATTGGTCAAAAGGTAAAGGTTCATCAATGGAGAAAGTATCCATGAAGAAATGAAATAGAATACCAATAAAAATAATAATGGAAAAATAACTAATTGTAATGATTCATATTGTTTCGCTATATAAATCAATCCTCTGTATATGAGGTAAGCCCCGATTATAAAACCCCATTGCTGTTGATTTTTAAGCTTTTGGAGTTTGAGAGACAACATGAGAAAATATCTATATAGTGGAAACTGAGCCTTCATGGCTTCTTGCATTCCATTAAGGGCATATTCATTAAGAGGATTTTTTTGAAGTGCTTCTTTAAAATGAAACAGTGCTTTTTTTTCTTTACCTATATGCAGCAAATGCCAGCCCATGTGCGCATGTGTATCTGGATTTTCGGGGTCAGCTCTTAGAGCAAATTCCATACTAATAAATGCATCGTCCTTTTGACCTAATGCCATTAATATTCGTGCTCTATTATTGAGGGCTTCGACATTTTCAGGATTGAGTTCTAATGCTGTTTTGCAGCTTTCGAGGGCTGCCGTATAGTTTTTTTGACTTAAATGAATAGAGGATAGGAGCGTGTGGTATGTGTCAGAGTCAGGTTCCATTTTTATAGCTTCCTGTATGTATTCGTGTGCTTCTTGGTAATGGGTTTCAGCCCAACAAATATGTGCCAGAGAGTAAAGAGCCCAACTGTCATGAGGATAGTGGTGTAATGATGTTTTGCAAAGATCTTTTGCGGCACTGTATTCCCGCATACCTATCCAAGTCATGATCAACATGCGCCATATATCCTGACGATCCACACCCGTAGCCATGAGACCTCTTAGAATGTCTTCTGCTTGAAGATATCTTCCCTGCGAAATAAGTATTTCGGCATGTGAAGCCCGGCGTGCAAACTCTTCGTAGTTCATTTATACATATTTCAAAACTTCATCATATATACCTGATTCGTTGGCAAAAAGTGCGTAATTTTTGGCCACATTAAACCATTCCTTTGTGGTGGGATAATGCTGTTTAGTAGCATCTAATAAGTCTTGAGTCTCTAAGGGGAGTATTTCGCCTCGCTGCATAGATAGTCTAAGCTTATTTTCAATAGCTATATCCACTAATGCTTTGATATCTGCGCCTGAATAGCCCGAAGTGTGCTTTATAATTTCTGCTATATGGATATCTTTATGAGGTTTGTCTTTGAGATGAATTTTTAAAATCTCAGATTTTCCCTCTTCGTCTGGGGGTGGTACGAATAGGATTCTATCGAATCGCCCAGGCCGCCTAAAAGCGGTATCAAGGTGCCAAGGTGCGTTGGTTGCCCCCATTATAAGGAGTCCATCATTAGAATGACTGACACCGTCCAATTCTGATAAAAATTGATTAATGACATGACGTCCTGAAGAGTTTTTCATATCGGACCTACTCGCGCCTAGTGCGTCTATTTCGTCAAAAAATAGAACACAAGGCGTATTGCGCCGAGCCACTTCAAATATAAATCCCATATTTTTTTCGCTCCGCCCTATCCACATGTCCAGAATATCTTGGATACCTACTGAGATGAAGTTAGCATTGATTTCACCTGCTGTGGCTTTGGCGATATAGGTTTTACCGCAGCCTGGCGGACCGTAAAGCAATATGCCACCACCTATTTTTTTGCCAAAAGCCTCAAACATTGAAGCATGAGTGATAGGTTTTATTATCTTGATGTCTATCTCTTCTTTTATGGATTTCATGCCACCTACATCCTCAAAGTTTATATCAGGTTTGGTCATAAAGAAATCCGCGTCTTGCGGTCCTTGGCCAAATTCAAAATCAAAAGGATTGAAGTCTTCATCTTCATTGAATTCATCAGATTCCTCATCCTCTAACGATGGCATATTGAGGAAAAAATCAAGTTCTTGATCGTAGAAATCAGGGTTGTGTTCTATGATTTTGTCATATATTTCTTGGGCCTGTTCTATGGATTTTTCTCTAAGTAGAGATTTGGCATATATCACCAAAAGTCTTTGTGTGGCTGTTTTCCTGTTTACGAGCTCTTCGGCTATCACTATAACTCTTGAATATAGACCTTTGCTAAAAAACACCTCTGCCAGACCTTCTTTGGCCCCAACATTTTTAGGGTCTAATGTGAGTATCTTTTTATATTCCTGTTCGGCTTCATCATGTCTATTTTCTAAAAATAGTTTATTGGCCAATACATGTCGAAGAGGAATATTATCCGGATGTGGCTCTAAGGCTTCTTTTAGAGCTTGTATTTCTTGATTTTCCATTTTTATTCATTAAAGTAATAGTATGAACAATTTTTTACTTCATTGTGTTCGTCAATTCTGATATTCTTGCCTCATGGCAGCTCAATATTCTTTTGTCTTGAAATTGATGATGCATCAAATTTTGTGTTTCTAAGACTCTTTTTTGTGTGACATCATTAATATACACCATAGCAGGCGATGATGTATTTTGGATATTTTTTTGTGAAGATGATGATATTTCCTTCATGAATTGAGTATAAAGAGTTTCTGTTTTCTCATTGCCTTGAAGTAAAACAGAAATCAAAAACATGTTACCATTGATAAAGGTCATATCTTCCCATATGTCTTCTACATCATCATTAACTTCGGTGATGAGATCGTAGTATTTCCATTCTTCTAAGCTGCCGAAAATATCAGATATATCATTTTTTTCGTAAATCAGGCGACGCAATAACTTCACATCACAAGATTTGTAATAATAAAACTGAAAAATATCATACGAAAGGGGAGAGATGCAATTTCTCAGATTGAGTTCATGTTTTTGGTATATCTCTATGTGATCAAAATAGTTATGATTTTCAGGAAGAAGTCCAGTAATGGCTTCTAATTTTTCCTTCATATTAGCCCAATGCCATCGCAATATCTTCATGTCAGGATCAATATGTGCTTCTAAATGCGCATCTAAATGATAAATAGCCGTCTGAAGCTCTATCAGCTGATGCCATAATGTCTCTATTTCCAAAGGACTTAATCTCCCACCTTGCAGTAGTTCTGTAAACAAGCGGTACTCAAAAAGTTCAGTTATCTTTTTGTTTAATTCAGTGGGGTCGATATGTGGCTCTATCATTATATTTAAAATATCGTTTGGAAAATATTTTATCCATCGTTTTAAAAGCCACAAAAGTACATTTTATTAGATAATTTTTGAAAAAAACTTAAACTTGGCTGATTATTGTAGGTAAAAAATAAATTTGGTAGTATCAGATGAAAGTACTAATTTTGTTGTAAATTTAAAAATAATATTCATGAAAAAGACATTATTGATGTTGTTTTTATTGGCTCTCAAAATAAGTTTGTGGGGTCAAGTCAAGGAGCCTGCAATGAATAATGGAGATTCCTACTCATTTGAAATGAATGATGGTAATAGTATCATAGGGAAGTTGATAGATAAGGATGATAATAATTTTTATATACAAAGTGAGTCTTTAGGAGATATAACTTTGGTACGAGGTCAGGTTAAACGTATTAAAACTATGATAGAAGTGGCCAAAGGGAAAGCATGGTTTCCTAATCCACATGAGACACGCTATCTATTTATGCCTTCTGCATTTTCTTTAGCTAAAGGAGAGTTCTATTATCAAAATACCTATATCTTATTCAATTCTATTAATTATGGAATTACGGATAGGTTTACTTTGGGAGGAGGACTAAGTATATTAGGCTTATTTCCTACTATACTGCCTGGGCAATATATTCTAACCCCCAAATATTCTGCACCGATGTCTGATAATTTTCATTTTGGTGGAGGAATTCTTATTGGTTTATCTACATATCCAAGCTTTTTTGGGGCAGATGAGCGGATTGAAGCTGATTTTGGTGGTATCATGTATGCCATGGGAACATTGGGGAATAGGGAGAGAAATTTGACCTTAGGACTAGGTTTTGGATACGCTGGAGGTGAGGTATCAGAAACGCCCGTTATCACTATTTCAGGTATGACTCGTATAGGAAAAAAGGTTTCTTTTGTAAGTGAAAATTGGTGGGTACCTGGGGCGGATATATTTGATAGTGGTGGGACTTTCATCTTTTCCTATGCATTAAGGATCTTTGGTGAGAAGATGAGTGTAGATATTGGCTTCTTCAATCAAAGAGATATTTTTTCAGCTTTTCCACTGGGCATACCTTGGTTGGATTTTGCTTACAAGTTTTGATGTACTATAATCTACAGGGAGCCTACCTTATTTACCAAAGATAAAAATCAGAATAGTATATGAGGCAGATAGTCGTCACCCACGAAAAATGTTATTGCTTTTGCTCTGACTTCTTTTTCAAGAATAATATTATTATTCCTGATTAAGGATTTTCTTTTTCTCACTTTCAAACTCTTCTTTTGTAATAATGCCTTCGTCCAATAATTTCTTTAACTCTCTAAGCTGATCCGTTTTTGGTATTAATGAAGAAGTAGGGGCTTTTTGGTTTTCGAAAGATTTAGGCACCATTCTAATTTGAGGAGGTTGTTGTATGTCGCCTAAGGGTACCAATTCATAAGTTCTTGCAGCTTTATATTTCATTATCCACAAATAAGGTATCCAAACAAAAAGACCACCAATTAAAGCGCCAATATCGAATTCTTCATCTCTTGAAAAACTAGTTACTAAATTTTCGTAACCATCTTTTTCTAGAACAACATGATTGGCCGAACCTAATATTTTAGTATCTGAGTAATTGACAGGTGTTTCACCAATATATTCTCCATTAATAAATACCTTAGCTCCAGGAGGACGTGACATAATAGTCGTCGTACTGGCACAGCTTGTAAAAAATAATAGCGCTGCAAGAAAAAAAGCTATGTTTTTAGTCAAAGTAGATTGTCTAAGCATAATATCATGGATTGAGAGATGGATTAAATATTAATTTTTAATGGCAAAGTTATTAAAACAATTGAATAGGAAAGATTTTTACAAAAATATTTAATAAAATTTGCAAATCTATTTTAACAGATTTTTAAAATTTGTAGCCTATTTCGATTTTAAACGTCATCATATTTGTACGGGTTAGTGGAGTGCCATCAAATCTGCTTTCTCCTTGGTATATTAGGGTATTAGTATTATTCAAACAGTCTAAAGAAAAATCTATGGTATTTTCATGACAATAATTTAATCCCAAACCTGTATTGTAAACCAATCTATTCATAAAATATTGGTTAGATACATTTTTGGTCTCTTCCTGTGGTCCAAATCTAAAGTCATTATCATATTTTTGAGTAGTATAAAATGGGAACATTAGATTGTTTACCCAAGATAAGCTGATTGTTTTTGAAAGTGCATAATTAAACTCTATTGGTAATGCAAAATTATGCACATTGAACTCTTGTCTTCCAAATCCATAATAAGATGTATAGGGTCGATATGGTTTAGGGTCGTTTATGGGGATGATTTGATTAGGTTGGTTATTTAACCATGATCCATTACCTCTTATCTCATTCACTATATGCACATCAAGGTTTTGATACTGTTGATCATAAAAAAAATTCATAAATCCGTATGAAAATCCATATCTCAGTCCCCATTTTCGAGACAAAGTAGTCAATGACTTAAAACTAATTGCAGTATTGGAACCAATACTAAAATGATAAGAATTTCTTTCTAAATATTGAATTTCGTACCATGAGTCAGGATTTGTAAACTCTAATTGGGCGAAAATAGGCGACCATTCTGTAAGAGTAGGTGCTGAAAGATGTATAATGCTGGATGACAATGAGACCATATAGTTTTTCTTCTTTTGATTTTCTTCATTGTTTAGCATATCAAAGTTTTTATTTAAGTCAACATCATTTTCTTGAACTTTTTTATTTTGAGAAAAAATATCACACCAGCATAAAATGAAACAAAAAGTAAATAGAGCTAATTTAGACTTATTCATATTTTAAGTATTTTTTTTGATTATTAAAGTAAATTTATTTTTCAAACTATTATAAAATACACAATATCTACTCCTCAGCTATTGAATGAGAAGCAATATCTATACCAAAAAATAGTGCATTGTTGAACACTTTTTCTCCATTTTTCCAATAACCACGGAATAGGATATCATCTTGAAAATATATAATTCTACCATTTCCTAGACCATGGATTGTTATGGCGGCACTGTTTTTTATAGTACTGTCCAATCCTTTAGGTACATAGCCAGATGCCAAGAAATCATCAGCATATCGGGCTGGTGTTGCTGTGCTGTTGACTGTTACGTCATAAAATTGCGTACCGCGTTTTAGAGTGTAAAAGTTTTGACTCAATATACCATAAAATAGAGGATGTGTACTGTCAATGTCTAATTTAAAGATGCTACCGCCCAATCTTTGTGCGCCTCTTTGTGCCTCTTTGTTGCTGTAGTTGGAGACTTGTGTATTTAATTTATTGTCATTTTTTTTCTTGTTGATAGAAATGATGTCTTGCTGTTGGAGCCAATCTCCAGCTTGTCCTATTACGATCAAGGTATTACCATTTTTAATCCAATTTTTTATCATTTCGGCTTCGGTTTGTGACCACGAACTGTATTGGCCTGAAGGCATCACAAAAGTATTGTATCTTTCTAATTTTCTGAATGAAATTTTTTCCATGTCCAACATAGTGGCAGGTATATTCAGTTGAATATCTAGGTGGTGCCATACTTCACCTGCATTTTGTGGATTGATAGCATTGCCTACAGCAAAGGCGACTTTAGGCTGACTGATGGGTTTTATAGCTGGATGACCCAATGTCACTGTTTCTGTACCATTGCCATCATGTAAAGGGATGATGACTAAATTATTTTTTTTGGCCACATTATTTATCAATTCATTAAGACTGACCTTGTTTATATTTTGACCATCACTCTCAATAATTGCACTGCCTGCGGGAACGTTAGAGGTAGCTGTGTTGTATTCAGTTTGGGTATAGAGCACTTTTATACCACTGTTTTGTAAAGTGTAGATGGCTTTGTGCATGTTGTACTGACCTGTAGGTATAGCATAAGCCAATGTCTCTCGGATATCTTGGTGATTTGGTGATAAATCGGAATAATGAACAGCTTTGCCTAAAGAAGGCACATTGGACAATGGACTGAAGTCGATGCCATAAGCATGCGCCACTGTCCAGCCAGATATGTCATAGAATAGGCTATCTTTAAACACTTTGACTTCTTCAAACATGGTATGGGCCAATACAGGTTGTCTTTGGTCCAATGGAACTATGAAGCTTTCATCTATTAAGTACCTGCGCCCTCCATGAGACGTATTGGATGTATTTCGATATATTTCGATGTCGTGATTGAGCAGTAATTCAGTAAATTGGCGTAATTTTTCTTTGTCATTATCCGCATAAATGTAGGCTTTAGGTGTTTTATTGTCCCAATTTTCTTTGACAGACTTATGGAAATCCTTTTTGTACTGGAGTATCTCCTGACGCAGATTCACAACGGCTTTTTGTGTAGTCAATGAGGTCACTACTTGGTTTCTGATAGTGGCCGCAAAACTCAGTGGACCATAGATACTTTCTTGGAGATGGCCTCGTGAGCTGGCCTGTTCAAATAATATGCCTATAGTACCTGATGCCTCTGGATATGTCGAGCCCTTGCCATAGTAAAAGTCGTCAAAGTTACTTTTGGTAAAATAGCGAGAGCCGATGCTATCTAAACCAGCTGCGTGGTATTTCGCTATTTCTTCCGTTAACACAAAGTTTTGCTCAGGTGTGTTGGGATTATTTCTCGAAGGCACACCAGGCTGAAAGAAGTAAGTAGAGTTGGTACCCATTTCATGGTAGTCACCTATCACATTGGGATGCCATTCACGGAGCATTTTGATGCGTGCTTGACTCTCTGGGTGGACCAACAAAAGCCAGTCTCTATTGAGGTCATACCAATAATGATTGTATCTGCCGCCGGGCCACACTTCCGAAAATTCTCTTGATGAGGGATCGCTGACTAAAGTTTTACTTTTGTGGCTATTGACCCATGTAGTGAAACGCTGGGCGCCATCAGGATTAAGGCATGGGTCTATCAGTATTACAGTTTTCTCTAAAAGTTTTCTTACCTCATCTGACTGCCCTGCTGCGAGATAATAGGCCACTAGGATAGCGGCATGCATAGCTGACTGTTCATTTCCGTGTATACTGTAACCTTGATAAAGAATGGCTGGTAAATTTCTAATGTCAACATTTTTGGATGCTTTAGGGTCAGCTAATTTGTTATGTTCTTCTTTGATTTTATCTATATTGTTGAGATTATCCTCACTACTAAAAATGCCAATAATCAATGGTCTGTTTTCGTGTGTTCTTCCATATTCTACCCACTTCATATTTTTAGAAGCGGTGGCCAAATATTTGAAGTAACCGACTACTTGGTCTGGGCTTTGATGCCAAGTACCTACAGGGTTGCCGAAATATTCTTCAGGTGTGGGGATATTTTTATCATAGTTGATGTTAGGTAAATATTCTTTAAGTTCTTCTTGATTTTGGGCAGAGAGATTAAGGTTATAAATTAAAGAAAATAATAAAACAGCAATGTATGAAAACTTCATTTAATCAATATTTAGCCCCAAAAGTAATGAAATACTTTGAGTATAAGGTAAAGAATTGGACTAAAATTCTCGATAGGCATTAGAATTCATATGATAGGATTTCATGTGGCGGGTGGTTGAGTATCTTCCCACTAATTGGCGCAACAAGTTTCAATTAATTTTTTAAAACTTAATGTGGGATAAGAAAAGGCACTAACCATTTCCTACCCCAAAAAGTGTCATCTTCGCATTAAATCTAAAAATATGTCAAAAAAAAAGAAGAAAATAATTTGGTTTTTATTAACAATGTATAGTATCTTGTGGTCGATATTTTTTTTCTAACAAGATCAAACTATTAAAAAATGAAAATCCTCATGCTACCGACTTTCCCAAAAACGATATAGGCGCGCTACTTCGTATGAAAACGGACTAAGGATAATGACTTTTTGAAGTAAGATCACAAATTTTGTATTTATAATGAAAAACAAAATTATGTGTGGTGACACACACACACACACACACACACACGATTTGGCGGCTTAAAGCCAAATTAATTTTTGTAGCTATGTTTATGATGACGTTATTTAAGGTAGATGTGGGCTGGGGGCAGTGTGGCAACAATATAATAAAAAATTCTAATTTCATACTTGGTACTCCATGCGTAAATGGCAGTAATGTTAACGGATCATCAAGTTTCGAAAATGGTTGTGTTGCTAGTTGGTTTCGCGCGTCTGAAACACCTCACCATGCAGTTGTAAACCCTAACTCGAACTCAGATGTTTTTTGTGATATTTTCAATTTGCCTCCAGTACCTGTAGGTACACCTTTTTTTCCTTGTATTGGAGGATATGAAGGGATATTTCAAAATCTTAATATTTTGCCCGACCCATTACTCACATTCAATTTCTCTTTAGATGTAGCTGGATTGGTTTGTGAGCATAGTAATCCAGGAAACATAATGGAAGTATCGGTAACAAGAGATTTAACACCAAATTTCAGCGGTTTATCTTTATGGACCCAAATGACAATGCCTAGGCAATCATTGATTACCCATACAATAACTGACAATGTGTGGCAAACTTTAGATATTCAGTTTCAAATTAATCCAAGCTCTAATTTTAACCAAATTTGGATAAGAAATACATTTCCTGAAATTCATTTAGGTATGTTTACATTTGATAATGCAATACTCACATGCACCACAGCCGCTTTAACTGATATAAGGATGAATAATATAGCCGGATATACTTATGACTTATCAGCCATAAACAGTTCCACTATTTCCACTTTTGTAAAACATCACTGGACCATTATTGACAAATCAAATGGAAACATCATTCATTCATCAGCATTGGCCAGCCCCATATATACATTTCCTGCTCATGGCTTATACCAAGTATGTTTAAATATTGAAGATAATAATGGATGCTGTAGCGAGTTGTTCTGTAAAGATTTGGAAATCCAAAATGTATTACCCATTTGTGTCATTAATAGTTCTTGTATTCCAATAGGAAAGCCCAATAGTATTACTTTGCTTAGTCAACTATTAGCTGGACCAAATCCTATTATACCCCATCAGAATTTTTTTGGTTTTACGTATGCTGTCTCCAATGTATGTTTGAGTGTAGAGGGTACGCTTGTTATTGATGTGTCTCAAGTTAGTTTCAATAACACTACTTGGTATATGGGATCAGGAGCTGAAATAAGAGTCAACAATTTTACATTTTTAGGGAGTTTGACCTTCAATAATTCAATACTTGAAGGTTGTACTGATATGTGGCGTGGCATAAATATGCTGACAAATGGTGTTCCTTATTATTACTATGGAGTACATAACATCAATCTCACCAATACAACAATCAAAGATGCTTACAGAGGAGTAGAGTTAGGTAGTGGAACTAGAATTACCGCAAGTAATTCAAACTTTATCAACAATTATATAGGGTGTTATATACCTCCTACATTTACCCATAATCAAATATTTACTGGGTTTGGAAATTGTAGTTTTGAATTCATAGGCGGAATGCTACCCAAATATAATGGTCAACCTTCATACAATGAAAGGTCTTATGCTGGTATTATCACTCATGATATTGTTAGACTCAATGTTTGGGGTAATATCAATAATAGTGGTAGCTTATTCAAAAATTTGATTTACGGTATCAGGTCCAATAAAAGTGGATTATACATTGAAAATACTACTTTTGAATTTACAGATCATGACAGTTATCCATGGCACGTTTATGGGGTTTTTGATGAAAACTCAAAGTATCCTTCTGGTTTTTATGGCAACGAGTTCAAAAATGTGAATGGGATTCATAGTGTGAATGGAACATTACATCAAAATTACACAATATACTTAAATGAATTCAACTCAAATGTTAATAAAACTTTAAATGGAATAACTTGTAGGGAAGGAACTAATGGCTCATTTAATATCATCGAAAATGATTTTTATAATGAAGGTCGGGCAATTTCAATTTCTTTATTGAACAATAGTTATAATAATTTAAATATTGATTTGAATTATTTTAATAAAGATAAATCAATCAATGAAGATTTAATCAATATTATAAATACCAATCCAATAAATTCGCATGTTAAAGCAAGAGTCAGAAATAACACAATTGAAACTAATCAAGGATTTATTTCAACAATCAAGATTAATAATTCTTCAAGTCTTGTTTTTTTGAATAATCAATTCAATGGGCATGAAAATACTATTGAACAATCCAATGCAAATGATTTATTCTTTAAAGGAAATAATGTGAATTCTACTTTAAATGGTAAATATTTTATTCGAAATAGTATGTCTAGTCAAAATAGGTACTGTTGCAATAACTTTAATTCAAATTCTGCATGGGCCGATTTGTATTTTAGAGATGGTAATACATTCAATTCAAGGATAGTTAATAATAACATTTCGAATGTCGGGCTATTAGGCGTTACGCACATAGGAAGACAGCCCAGTCGTGGAAATGTCTTTAACTTGAATTCTAGTGAAGCCTATGTCCAAAATTTTAATGCAGATTTTATTTATTATCAAGCCAATCAATTCAATGTGAATTCTGCACAAACTGGATATAGACCCCAAACTGCAAGTAATTTTGATGATTGGTTTCCTTCAGATGGCGAAGTGACTGAATGTTCGGATAATAGCATCTGTGATTCTAGTCAATATGAATTGCAAGAAGAAGATGATGAAGAGGAATGGTATGCAATGATTTATGAAGGTATGGAAGAGAGTGAAGCAGAATTGGCTGTAGAAAATTTTGTATTGTCCGAAAGGGTTTTTGACGACTCTCCACAAATTTATGGGGATGTTCAGTCTTGGTACAACAAATTAAACTTAGCCAAAAATTACGTTTTAAAATATCCACACTTGAGTTGGGAAACAATTTTCAATAATTATTCAGAAAGTGAAAACGCATTTATGACAAATGATGCAGCTCTTATGTTATGGGCAGATGTAGAAAGGAAAAAAGACGCCTTATTTTCTCCATCCATTACTCAGATCAATCATCTTCGACAGTTAGGCTTAGAAAGAAAACATAAAATATCGAGTTTTCACAATTCACTTGAACAATCGGCGGAATGGAACGAGTCACACACTATCAAGAGTCAAGAGTTGAATCATCTAACCAATCAGCTCAATCAATTAGATTCTGTCGTTTCTTTAGAATTTAGCCAAAAAGGCAATAGCCTTTTGGCACTTGTAGAGAGCTTACCTTCTGATAAAGAGTATCAATCTATTCGCAAACGAATATGGACATTAGAGTTGTTAGCTAAGATGGGTCATCACGAACAAGTCACTTGGAATGATATAGAATTTCTAAATACATCAATGTATCTATGTCCTTCTCACTTTGGTAAAGTGGGTGTTGAAGCATTCGGAGTTCTTAGATGGTTGGGGCACGATGTTATTTTACCGGAATGGGATGACAATTGTAATGAAATAGATTTCAGAAAAAATGAAGAATTAATATCATTTTTCAATGTTTATCCCAATCCTACTTCTGGTTTAATTACCTTAGACTTTAACCAATTAAAAGCTAAAAAGCTTTATCTTTTTGATAATGTTGGAAACACAGTCCTTAAAATGAATGATTTAGATAAAAAGTCTTTTTTAACGTTAGATCTATCTCATTTAGAAAATGGCATTTATCATTGCTCCGTCTTCAATACTGAGGGAACTGTATCAACAAAGAAGATCATTATCATTAAATAACCCTAAAGGATAGTGGCCACACAATGTGTTCACTATCCTTTTTAAAATTATTTCATCGTGGTATTATATAAACTAATAATAGTAATATTGCTTGTTTTTATATATACAAGTGGTATATCACAAAAAGAAGACCATATCTGGATTTATGGCTATGAAACATTAGATATTGTATTACCTGAGAGGGCAGCCGATACAACTCGGGGTTCTTCGAATATTGATTTTAATTATGAACCCCCAAGACTCTATTATGTCCCTAAAAGATTTTTAGACTTTAGTTCTTGTAATTCCAGTATTTGTGATGAACAGGGACAACTATTGGCTTATACCAATGGTATGGTGATACATAGTGGTATAAATCATAGTATTGCTGACACTATCAATTACAATGCCAATTGGGATAACAATAGTTTTATTAATAGAGGTGTCTTGATAACAGATGGTCTTGGTGGTATTCAAGAAGCGCTTATATTACCCCATCCAAAAATTAAAAAACAATATTATGTCATCTATTCATCGTTAGATATTTCTAACTCATTTTTCAACCATTATCAACTTAGCCACGGTCTCATTGAGTTTAATGATGAATTTCCAAAAGGCCAATTATTGTACAAGGATAAAATTATACTTGAGGACTCTATAAGCGGCAAAATAACAGCCATCAAACACGGTAATGGTCGAGATTGGTGGATAGTAGCCCCTGCACGTGAACCGGGTAAAGTACATGTATGCCTTTTAGATGATCGCGGCTTCCATGAATTTAAAATTTATAACACAGGAATAAAATCAGGACTTCTTTTAGGAGGTAGAGGGCAAGTTTATAGTTCTCCATGCGGCAATTGGTTGGGATGGTATGCCGGAAGGACCTTTACATACGATGATGCGAGATTATTTTTAGCACGATTCGATAGATGTTCTGGAGAAGTTTCAAATGCTGATATGATACATATGGATAATTCTTTCGCAGGTGGAGAAGGAGCTTCATTTTCGAATAATTATTTTTATGCTGCCAATGGCAATTATATATATCAGTACGATTTATCAAAAGAAAAGCCGTTGCAAGAACAAAGACAGGTTGCTGAATATGACGGTTATCTTTACTATTTTCCATGGGATACATTACAAAATGCACCCAAACGCACTAATTTTACTTTTTTAGGACTAGGTCCAGACGGCCGCATGTATATCTCTCCTACAGCGGGTAGTCACCGTTTGTTGGGCGTAATGCATTATCCTGATGAAGAAGGCATTGCCTGTGATGTTAGACAGCATTCACTTTTAATGCCCACTATGTTCTTTCGTGGCATCCCCAACTTCCCCCACTACCGCCTCGGCCCACTCGATGGCTCGCCGTGCGATACCTTAGGGCTGGACAATCACCCTGTGGCCAAATTTCGCTACGAGGCCGATAGTCTCGATCATCTAGATATCCGCTTCA
>DAIPYV010000037.1:0-23866 GCA_036782555.1 Saprospiraceae bacterium | reverse complement strand
CCGCCGACCTCGCGATTATGAATCGCGCGCTCTAACCAGCTGAGCTACCACGCCATAATGATTGCACTTTTTACAAATGCGCCGCAAAGGTAAAACAATTTTAATTAATTTACATAAAATTAAAAAAGAAAATTTTGAATTATAATTTTTTGGTATTGATATGAAAGCTGAAGTGAGTTCAGTAATTAAAGTTTAAATTTTAATCCATCAAAACCTGGCAATAGACCATCAGGAGCATTTTTTACGATGTCTTCGTGCAATCCCATCTCGTGGGACATGTGTGTCAGATAGGTTTGGCGTGCATGGATTTTTTTTGCAGCCTGAATAGATTCAATGTAGCTAAAGTGAGAATAATGCTCCCTATATCTCAAACAATCTAATACTAAAACATCGACACCTTGGAGCAATGCCACTGATGTATCATCTAAAAACGAGCAATCAGTCACGTATCCAAAAGGTCCTATTCTATATCCAATAATAGGCAAATCTCCGTGCATAACATGTAGTGTTTGAATGGTAATACCTTTACTTATTTCGTAAGATTGATAAGGTTCTATTTCATAGCATTTCATTCTAGGCGCACCAGGATATGGATTTTCTTCAAAAACATATCCGAACTTGATTTTAATATCATCTATGACTCGCTTTAAGCCGTAAACGGGCATTTCCACTTGTTGCATAAAATTAAAAGGACGTATATCATCGAGACCTATCACATGGTCATTATGTTCGTGGGTGAGCAGTACGGCATCAACTCTTCGGATATGATGGGTTAGCATTTGCTGTCGAAAGTCGGGACCCACATCAATTATGATTCCGTAACCATCTATGTTGATATAAGCTGAAGTGCGTAGACGTTTATCTTTAGAGTCTGAAGACAGACATGTGACACATTGACATCCAATGATAGGTACACCTTGAGACGTTCCAGTACCTAAAAGTATCACTTCCATCATGAGATAGCTTTATTCAAATTAGTTTCGTGATTTTTAAGCAAATTTTTTAAAAATTGCTTAGACTTGTCTGAAAGTTGACTGTGATCATCTACGATCGTCTCCAAAATGTCTAGCAAAACACCCACACGACTATCGGTATCATAAAATTTATTAATCACCACTATTTTAGAGCTGTCTACGATACAATATCCAGAATTGAAGGTACCTTTTTCATATCGAACAGAATAGTCTAATTCTTTGAAAAGGCTTTCAATTTTTTGGAGAGTCGGTTTTGTGTATTTATTCATATATGTAGAATGAAAATTATTGTATCAATATATATATCAATATACTCTAAATAAATAGATAAAATAATAGTTCAAAGTTAGGATTGAGAAATTGGGGAGTTGGGCTAAAATTCTTATAAATTTGAATAATTAATGACTCATTTTATCAGAGATCTATTTTGAATTAAGAAATAAATACTCCCAAAATATTCTTCAATGCGTCAGTTATCATGTCAAAAATAAAATAACTTAATCCAAAAAATGTAAGACTGGAGACAATCAGTAAGGTTTTGTGGTTTTTTTACCAATAAAGTATGTAGTTTTGTGTTTTATTTATTAAAATTAACCAATGAATTTTAGATTTTTTATTGTTTTCTGTATCGTTTTTACAAGTCTTTTGCAAGAAATGAACGGACAAGGATTTAAGGCTGCAGGAATAATAGGGGCCAATTTTGCTCAAGTAGATGGGGATACTCTGTTTGGATTTAATTTGGTAGGCCCATCCATAGGTGCTAGGCTTACTTATTCCAATGAAAAAATATGGGACGTCGCTCTAGAAATGCTTTATAGCAAGCGTGGTGCTTATGATAGGTTTCCCAATAGAGGTAAAGATATTCATTTAAGTTACTTAGAAATACCTATAGTGTTTAGTCTAAGAGACTGGTATATAGAAGACCAAAAATACTATAAAGTCCGTGCTGACTTCGGGATGTCTTACGGTGTTATGTTCAATCCTGAAACCGAGATTTTTGATGTCAATAATTTTAGAAAGTTTGACTTTAGTTGGTTAGCTGGTGCTGGAATTCAATTCAATAAGAGAGTCGGCATGTCTCTACGATACACATCGTCATTTGTTAATTTATACAAAAGCGATGATTCTAATATCTTCTTAAAAAGTTATTTTATTACCTTGCGCTCAGAAATAAATTTTTAACATTATGCGTCATACAATTTTTTTATTTTTTTCATTATTTATTACGTGTTTACTGCTTTTTTCATGCAAAGAAAACGAAAACAAGTCTAATTTAAAGGGGAAAGTTGTAGTCTTAGATAAAGGTCAACAAATACCAGGCGTACCTCAAGATCTCATAGAGAAACTTCTTGATGAATGTACAGGAATAGATTACATTTTTGATAACTGGCCCGTAAGCATGAGTCAAGACGAAGATGCAAGTATAGATCAAAATGTGATGTTTATAGATTTCAAAAGACCTCTAGGCAATATTCCACCCAATTGTAAAAAAGAAGGTAGAAAGTTTATGAAAATGGGAGCTGAAGAAGCTTATATGGTAGATTTTTATTTTGGCGAAAACTGTAACTTTTATATATTTAGAGACAAACAAAATAAGCCATTATATGCCAATTATATGACTAATGCTGGTATAAACTTTTATCAAAATATCTTTTCACAAGTTCAGGGAGCAGTTCAAACCCAATAAATTATTTTTAAACCATTCTAAGTTTATGGCTACATATGCCGTCATTGATTTAGGGTCTAATACTTTTCATTTACTTATAGCAGAGTACAAGCAAGGTGCATTGAGACCCATATACAAGAAACGTTTTTTTACTAAACTTTCAGATGGTGGTGTGGACTATATCAAACCAAAAAGATATCAAGAGGGTCTAGAGGCATTAAGTCAGTTTGCAGATATTTTACTTCAATTTGGCAATCCTCCACTGAGAGTTTTAGGTACAGCGGTATTGCGTCAAGCGACCAATAGACATGATTTCATTTATGAGGCTGAGCTTATTTTGAATGCCCAAATTGAGATAATTGATGGAGATTCAGAAGCGGATTACATTTATAAAGGCGTCACACTCATAGAGAGCGTTAATAAGGGAAGGCATTTGATTATGGATATCGGTGGAGGTAGTACTGAGTTTATTGTGGTGGTTGATGGACAAAAGATTTGGGCGCACAGTTATCCACTTGGCATAGGCTATCTACATGCTCAATTTCATGATGGTTATCCTATGCCGGAGCATGGATTAGCGGCTTTAAAAGACTACATTATAGTAGCCATTACAGAATTGAAAAACAGGGTGACATCATATGACATTCAGTCATTAGTAGGAGCATCTGGGTCATTCGAGATATTACAATCAATGACGGGCCGCGACACAGAAAAAATGGATTTAGATGCTATTAGCATTGATGAATTGCATAACATTTATAAGACATTAAATGGGAAAAATGTTGAAGAGTTATACCTTATCCCTGGACTTCCAAAGGATAGGGCTAAACTGGCATTAATTGGCATGACACTTATGAAAACTATATGTGATGAACTCACAATACCGCTCATTCAGGTTTCTCCTTTCGCTCTTAAGGAAGGTGTTATCAGAGATATGGATGAAACTGAAAAGATGTCACTTAAAGATTTAATTTTAAATAGAAAAGGTACTGTGGTCGATGTGCGCAGTTATCAAGAGTTTTTAGGTGGACATGTAGCGGATTCTGTTCTTGTACCTTTAAGTGAAATTAAAATAAAGAAAGCTCTACTACAAAGTCTCAGACAGCCTCTTATATTGGTGTGTAGGTCAGGAAAAAGAAGCGGCCAAGCTACTGAAATTATCAACCAAATGGGCATAATGTGCATCAATGGAGGAGCTTGGACAGACGTCAATTACCTCAAATCAAAGAATTGATTTATTGTTTGGGGCAATTCTTACAGTGTTTTCCTTTTTTTTTGTATTTTTTACAACACTTTTTCATTTCATAATTCCAAATTAAGTTGTTTTCTATTATGGTAAGTGGGAAGAAAGTGTTCTCTTCTTTTTGGGACCTTAAATTCTGACTGGATTCAATTCTAATAAAATTAATAGGTATCATAATTATTATTTAGACTAATTAAAAATTAAACGCAAAAGTAATACTAAAACAAGTATGTGTTGTATTTTTTTTTGAGTTTTTTTTGTTGTGATCATTTATTTTCGTTGCCTTGACGATGAAAATTTATTATTTATAAATAAATCCTGTACAGTTTGCGTTAAATTATAGTTAAAAATGTAGAATTTAAAGGTATAATTGTAATTTTAATTGTTTGATATTCAGTTATATAAATAGATTAGCGATTCTTATCTTTTTATTACAAACATAACAAAACAGGTCAAAAATGAGTCTTTTTATTATAAACTCAATTAAAGTACACCTGAAAGTTCGAACTAGAAAAGTATGACAAAAATATTAACAGACTCGAATAAATTTCGTACTTTTGGGCAAAATTTTTTAAACACAAAATTTTTTATATCATGAAAACAAGAATTTTAATATTAGCGGTAGCCTTAATAGTGGCCTTCACAAGTCAATCTAATGCTCAAAAAATAGCTTTAGTAGACATCAATGAAGTATTGTCATCTATGCCAGAATATGATGAAGCACAAAAAGCATTGGACAGAATAGCTGCAGAATGGAGACAAGAAATTGCTCAAGAGTTTGACAAAGTTAAAAGTATGTATAACAAATTTCAAGCGGAGCAAGTCCTATTGAGTGCTGAAGATAAATCGAAAAAAGAAGAAGAAATTATCAAAAAGGAAGCCGAAGTAAGAGAAATGCAAAAAGCTAAATTTGGACCTGAAGGTGCATTGTTTACTAAAAGACAAGAAATGGTAGCACCTATACAAGATAAGGTATTTGCTGCAATAGAGAATTTTGCGGCTGACAAAGGATACGATATGATTTTTGACAAAGGTGGTGCTACAGGCTTATTATTTTCAACTACTGAATATGATAAGACTGCAGAACTTAAAAGAAGACTCGGAATTAAATAATATAATTTATCAAAACAAAATACTAATTTTTTTACCATGACTAATAAGATTTTATCAATTATTTTTATTACTTTTCTAGCTTTTTCAATTCAGTCTCAAAATGTGGCTTATGTCAATACTGAGAATATCTTAGCATCTTTAGCAGAGGTTAAACAAGCCAATTCTGATATAGAAGACCTCAAAACGATGTTTCAGAAAAAGGGTCAAGAAATGTTACAAGAATTACAGATGAAATATCAAGAATTGCAGCAACTTCAAGCTAGTGGAACATTAGCTCCTGTTGAAATCGATAAGAGAGGAGCTGCTCTCAAAGAAGAAGAAAATACTTTAAGAGAATTTGAAAAATCTTCGCAAATGAAAATCTATCAAAAAAGTGAAGAGCTTTTGGGCCCTATACAAGATAAAGTCAATAAAGCTATAGAGGATGTAGCTAAAGAGGCAGGATATATATATATCTTTGATGCAGGCACGGGAGGTATTTTGTATGCCGATAAAAATATTGATGTCACAGAAAAGGTAAAGGAAAAATTAGGAATAAAAATGCCATAAACCTTTGATATCAAAAAATGACATTTAGCCCTAATCAACCAATAGGAATATTTGACAGTGGCATTGGTGGACTAACAGTCGCCAATGCCATTCGTCGTTTTTTACCTCAAGAGAGAATTATTTATTTTGGAGATACTGTGCATTTGCCCTATGGAGATAAATCAGCTGATGCCATAAGGTATTACAGTCTCACGATTAGTAAGTTTTTACTTCAGCAAAACTGTAAAATGATTATCATAGCGTGCAACTCAGCCTCATCAGCCGCTTATGATCTATTGCTTGATTTTTTTGAGGGTAAAGCTCTTTTTGTCAATGTAGTCGACCCATTGGTTCAGTCCGTTTTACATCACGGGTACAAAAACGTAGGCGTCATTGCTACTAAAGCTACAATCAACTCATCGATTTATCGCAACAAAATAAAATCTTACAATCAAAAAATAAAAGTGAATCAACTGGCGACACCTCTTCTTGCGCCGATGATTGAGGAGGGATTTTACAGTGGCAAGATTTCTAAGTCCATTATCGAAAATTATTTGTCTCAGCCAGAGTTAGAAGGAATAGACAGTCTTTTGTTGGCGTGTACACATTATCCACTTATCAAAAATGAAATAAATGATTATTATGGTGGTGCGGTGGCTATTTTGGATTCAACAGATGTCGTCAAGGATGAAGTATTAAAATTGTTAAGTAATGAAAATCTTTTATGTCGTGAGAAATTAGGTGATGACGAATTTTTTGTGTCAGATTATACTGAATCCTTTGAGTCAACAGCTCAAAATTTCTATGGAGAAAAAATAAAACTTGAGGTTAAGCAAGTGTAGGGATTTTCTACATATTCTATTTTTGAATAAAAATTTTCGAGTTATGAATATTCATTATTACGATTTGAATAAAGACGAATACTCTTGTGAAATAGACGACATTGTATATTTTAAGCTTACAAATACTGGACTTTTGGCGTTCCACATAAATGGTAATGCCTATAATACTGACACCTACATATCCGCTTTGGAATGTTCATTGCCCACACACTTTGTCAGAGCCAATGAAAAGGTGATCATTAATAGGAATTATGTCAAGGAGGCCTTAGCCTATGCAAACGAAGATATTGTTATTATTATGAATGATGACGTAAATAGTTCATTTATAGTGTCAAAACACTATTTGGATACCGTTAAACTAAACGTTGCGGTGAAGTGATTCAGCACACATCACCCTTTAAGTGTATTATAATAAAATCTTTCTGGACGATTAAAAACATTTCATATCTACCCTAGATGTTGGGTCATTATTAGGAAAGCACATGCCTGAGAGAACTTCTTGGGGCACATATCTTTTTAAATTAGGATCTCTTAGTCCATTTTCCAAAAACTTAGTGAGGTCTTTGACTTCTTGGTCAGTGAGTCCAAGAGGACGGATATAGTTTGACAATTGTGAGTCGGGTACTCGTTGATTTTCTTTTTTTCCTTCATTAAAATATTTGACTACATCTTCTAAAGTCTCTTTGCTCCCGCCATGAAAGTATGGACCGCTGTCGCCTAAATTATAAAGTTGTGGTGTACGAAATTTAAACATGTCTTCAGACCTGTTAGTAAAACCTCCACGACCTAGGTTTCTTAAGTCATTAGGCCCAGTTTTCAAGCCTTTATGCTCGTAAAGGTCATCTACGCCCAATGCTTCAAATCGCATCGAACCTAAATTCTTTTCGTGGTGGCATCCCACACATCCAGCCTTACCAAAAAACAATTTAGCGCCCTCTTTTTCTTGGTCGGTCATGGCATATGCATTGCCCTTAAGCCACTTTTGGAATGGCGCTTGATTAGTTAAATTTTGTCTTAAGTAAGCGGATATGGCAAAACTAGCACCCTTACGAGAATATCTTTCTTCTTCTGGTAAATCTGGCAAAGCTTTATCAAACATTTCCTTATATCCCGCTTTTTCTATTATTTCTTTACTGTAATTCATTCTATGCACTATCAGGCCTTCTATATTTTGACCTTCTAAAGCGCCTAACCTTTCGCGGTTTCTCGCAGTACCTGGGTCATTCATACCCCATACATCTTCTGTGCCTAAATTAGGTCCATCTGAGCCAAAGGAACCATTCCACATAGTGTTTTCGACAAAAGCCACGTTTAGTGTCACTAAAGGTCTGGCTCCTTGAGCATCTATCTCGTCTTCAGAGTATGTGGGCCATTTCAGTCGACTTTCGCCTTTTCGCCCAAAACCATATCCTCCATCAGCAATACCTTGCATTTTTCCAGGTCTAAATCCAGACTCTGGCACATGACATGATGCACATGTATAAGTGTGGTTGAATTCAGGATTGGCAGCCTCATTGGCAAATGCAGGTTCGAAGAATAGCATTTTTCCCAATTCTACCTTTTCAGGTGTTAAAGGATTTACAGCAGATTGTGGAATAGAAGCATAATCTTTTTCATCTGGTAAAATATAGCGTTGTGTGTCACCAATTAACTCTTTCAATTGATAATCTAATGTACCCATTTTTTCATGTGTACAACCACTGAATATAAGGATTAAAAGGGGAATCCAGTATAAATGTTTCATGGTAAAAGTAATAATTTTGAGTCCAAAGGGCAAAGGTAAATATAAACTGTCAATTATAATACGAAAATCTTATAAAAGTATAATAAAATCTTATCAAATTTAAGAAATTTTAAAAAAATTACCTAAATAGCAACTTAAATAGGAGACTTAGTGTATATTTGCCACTATTATCTTAATCTACCGATTGAATTTTTAATTTTTATGACAACACTCCATTTTCATATACATTATAAAACCGTTTTGGGCGAACAGTTAGCTGTCAGATATCTAATGGGTCATGAAGACGAAGCCACTATTTTATTAATGCGCACCTTAGACGGAGAGCATTGGTCAGCTAGTTTAGAAGTTGATACTGTAAACATAAAATATCAGTATTCAATTATATCGGAGAGTAAAGCGGTAAAAAATGAATGGGGTGATTTTAGAGTTTTATCCATCAATGATGTAAATAATATATTTCTTGAGGATCAATGGAGAGCCAGAGATGTTATAGCCAATTCCTTTTTGTCCTCAGCTTTTAGAGAAGCTATATTTAAAAGGGAAGTTTCGGAAGATCTACCACAATACGTGCCGCAAAGTATATCATTTGTACTTAAATCAGGAAAAATACCACCACACCTTTCTTACGGCGTGATAGGAAATATTCCTGAATTGGGCGAATGGAAAAAACCTATTATTCTAAGCGATGCCCACTATCCTGTTTTTGAGACAGTGGTAGAGATGGCTCAAAATAATGTCTTCATAGAGTATAAATACGTTATTTTGGATTCTAATGATGCATCAATAATTTTGTGGGAGGATGGCAATAATCGCAGTTACCATTACTTTGTGAACGATAATAGTACGAATCTCGTCAGGTTATATACCAATGATTTCCGTAATACAGGTAGCGATTGGCGTGGAGCTGGTCTGGCTGTACCGATTTTTTCTTTACGTAGTCAGCAAGGGATGGGTATAGGCGAATTTTTAGATTTAAAGCCTTTAGTGGACTGGTCAGATTCTTTGGGCATGAAGATGATCCAGGTCTTGCCAGTTAATGATACGATAGCCAATAAAACCTGGCAAGATAGCTACCCTTACGCGGCTATTTCGGTTTTTGCTTTACACCCGCTTTACGTCAATGTAAAGTCTATAGCACCATTTAAGTTGAAAAAACACCAAAAAGATTATGAAAACTCTCAAAAAGAACTCAATGACTTGGAGTATATAGATTTTGAAAGAGTATTGGTAGAGAAAATGAATTTTTTAAACATACTCTTTGAGCAAGAATATGGAAATTTTTTAGAGACCATTACAGTCAAAAAGTTTATCATCGAAAACGAAGCATGGTTAAAACCTTATGCCGTTTTTTGTCACCTACGCGACATAAACAATGCAAGTAATTTTAATCTTTGGGCAGATGAATTTAAGAAATTTAATGCTGAGTCCATAAATGAGTTTTACAATAGTCGTCCAGAAATCAAAAAAGCTTGTGATTTCTACATTTTTGTTCAGTATCATGCTGATAATCAACTCCTAGAGGCTCGAGATTATGCTAGGTCAAAGGGGATAGCACTTAAAGGAGATTTACCTATAGGTATATATAGACACAGTAGTGATGCTTGGGTAGCCCCTCATCTTTACAATATGGACGAACAAGCGGGTGCTCCACCTGATGATTTTGCCGTATTAGGTCAAAACTGGGGTTTTCCTACTTACAATTGGGAAGTGATGAGTCAGGACAATTTTGACTGGTGGCGTAAGCGTATGCAAAAGCTCAGTAGATATTTTGATGCTTTGAGAATAGATCATATCTTAGGCTTTTTTAGGATTTGGCAAATACCTCTTTATCAAGTACAAGGTACTTTAGGGCTTTTTAATCCTAGATTGCCTTATACAAGAGAAGAGTTGGCCCAATACGGCATCTATGGTGATTTGACTAGGTTTACATTACCGTATATTACACCGGAGAGATTAAGGAGCTTGTTGGGACAAGACGTTGAAGATGCCATGGATACCTTTATGTCTATTGACGATGTGGGTCGAATAGTTTTTAAATCTACTTTTGACACTCAACAAAAAGTAGATGAATATATAAAGCAAAACCCCAAGTATGAGTCACATAAAAATAGCCTTTTAAATCTATTGACTGAGGTCCTTTTGATAGAAGAACCTAATAGTCAAGGTCAATTATTTAACCCACGTATCACTCTAAATACCACTTACTCTTATAGCCAATTGGATGGTGGTACTCAGCACAATATCCTCAGGCTGTATAATGAGTATTATTTTAATCGGCATGAAGAATACTGGAAAGGTCAAGCCTACTGGAAGTTGCCAGCCATCATTGATGCCAGCAATATGTTAATATGTGCAGAGGATTTGGGTATGATACCTAAGTCAGTACCACAAGTACTCAAAGACCTCAATATAATGACATTGGAAATACAAAGAATGCCTAAAGGATCGACGAAATATGGCCAAACGCGCGATTATCCTTATTTTTCAGTATGTAGTCCATCTTGCCATGATATGTCTACTATAAGAGGTTGGTGGGAAGACGACCATGATAATGCTAAAAATTATTTTTATAATTATTTACATTGGCAGGGTATAGTCCCAATGTCATGTGAAAGCCATATTGTTGAGGCTATAGTGAGTGATCATATGTCCTCTCCTTCTATTCTCGCTATTTTCCCTATACAAGACCTGATAGGTATGGATGACGCCCTTAAAAAACCTAATGCTGCATCCGAGCAAATTAATGAACCCAGCAATCCCAAACACTATTGGAGATACAGATTTCACATGCCCGTGGAAGACCTAAAAGAGGCTGTCCAACTTAATGTTAAGATAAAAAACATAGTAAAAAGGAGCGGGAGGTAGGAATGTAGTAGAAATAAAGGTTATTATTTATAGATTAAAAATGTACTGAGAAATGAATCTATGTGTCCACGCGGTTTATAAAAGCATAAAAATAACATATTAACCTGAACATGTGTAGAGGAGTTTCAATTTGTAAAAACAAATATCATTGATAGAGATACCGCTGAATTTCCATATCTTTGTGCCATAATTAGGATGTCATCATATTATGAATAAAAAGAAGAAGATAGAAATCTTGGCGCCTGCCAAAAACCTCGTTCAAGGAATAGCCGCTATCAATGCGGGTGCAGATGCCGTATATATAGGTGCTCCCATGTATGGAGCGCGCACCAATGCTACCAATTCCATTGCAGACATTGCTGAGATGGTGCGGTATGCACACCTTTTTAAAGCACAGGTTTTCGTAGTGGTCAATACTATCCTTTATAATGAGGAGCTTGAAGACTGTAAGAAATTAATATGGCGACTCTATGAAATTGGAGTGGATGCTTTAATCATTCAAGATATGGGTATTTTAGAAATGAAGTTGCCACCCATTGTTTTGCATGCTAGTACACAAGCCAACAATAGAGATCCTCATCACGTAAAGTTCCTACATGACGCTGGTATTCGCCGTGTGGTATTGGCCCGAGAGCTCAATCTCGATCAGATCAAAGATATAAGTCAAGCCACAGATGCGGAATTAGAGTTTTTTGTATCAGGGGCGCTTTGTGTTTCATTTAGTGGAAACTGTTATATGAGTGTGGCCAATGGTGAGCGGTCAGCCAATAGAGGCTCATGTGCTCAAAACTGCCGATTGCCTTATGACCTTGTAGATGGCAATGGCAATATTCTCAAGCAAAGCAGCCATTTACTTTCTATAAAAGATTTGGATTTGTCAGACCAATTGCCCAATCTCATTGAAGCGGGAATTTCCTCATTCAAAATAGAAGGCAGACTGAAGGACATCGTTTATGTAAAAAATAATGTATCATATCTCCGGCAGAGATTGGATGGATTTCTAGCAAAAAATGGTGACAAATATCAAAAGGCATCATCAGGTAAGACATTTTATAATTTTGAACCTCAGATGGATAGATCATTTAATAGAGGTTATACAGATTATTTTGTCAATAAACGTAAAGAAAAAATAGGTAGCTGGGAATCTCCTAAATCACAAGGTCAATACATAGGTAAGATTATAGGTATTAAAGCCAATGGCTATGTGATAGAAAATCACGATATTCTCAACCAAGGCGATGGCTTGTTTTTTATCAATGCTCATGGTGAAGCCGATGGCGCTCAAATCAATATAATTGTCAATGATATAGTCGTTCTTAATTCTGTAAAGGATTTAGAAATAGGGTCTGAAATCTATCGAAATTCTGATGCAGAATTTATCAAACTGGTAGAACAAGAAAAGAGTGCTATAAGAAAAATTGGTGTTTGGCTACATTTTTCGGAGACGCCCGATGGTTTTCAACTTATGGCAAAAGATGAAGACGGGCATGTAGCGTATGAAACTATAATTTTCGATAAGATTTTCGCAAAAAATGAAGATACTGCTCTACGTGGTATGACCACCAATCTATCCAAATCTGGCAATACTGTTTTTGTAGTAGAGGATATAATGATAGAACTGTCTCAACCTTGGTTTTTACCTGCGGCTATCGTGAATGAATTGCGTAGAAAAGTACTTGACCAACTGACAGAAACGCGTATCGCTGAATACCAAAGAAAGGAGCATAAAATAGAAAAAACTTCCCATCCTTACCCTGTCAAAGAATTGGACTTCACTTACAATGTTTCTAATCAATTGGCACGTAATTTTTATCAGCGGCACGGGGTTACTGAAATAGAAAAAGCTTTTGAACTCCAATGGGATCCTGGTAAATCTCGGGTCATGACCACAAAATATTGTGTAAAATATGAATTAGGTAAGTGTGCACGTTTTCAGCGCGCTACCATGGGAGAAAAAGTTGTAGAACCACTTACTCTAAGGCAAGGGGACCTTCATTATAAACTTAAATTCAACTGTAAACCCTGTGAGATGGAAATATGGGAAAAAGATGCTGAACTTGAATATATCGATGAAGATGAGCAAATGGCCATGT
Source organism: Saprospiraceae bacterium (assembly GCA_036782555.1). GTDB lineage: Bacteria > Bacteroidota > Bacteroidia > Chitinophagales > Saprospiraceae > OLB9. The sequence continues at coordinate 10,798 of DAIPYV010000037.1, read as the reverse complement.
AAGCTTCTGTCTTATTATATCTCCGGCATCCTCAATATTTGTCAAATTTAGATGATATACGTACCTTTGCACCCGATGGCAAGAATCATATGTATAGATTACGGATTGAAGCGATGTGGTATAGCCACCACCGACCCTCTACAAATTATTGTGTCAGGTTTGGATACCGTTGAGACACACAGATTAGAGCCGTTTTTGATAGATTATATAAAGAGAGAGATTGTAGAGAAGATTGTAGTGGGTTTACCCGTACATAAAGACGGAAATTTCACACATATTAAACCACATATCGATAGATTTGTTAAAAGACTGAATCAATTATGGCCTGATATCGAAACAGATTTTGCTGACGAACAGTTTTCATCTACTCAAGCTAAAAATATTATCTTGGAGATGGGAGTTAAGAAGAAAAAAAGACAAGACAAGGGTCTTACCGATAAAATTAGCGCCGTAGTAATTTTACAAAGATATTTGAATCATATATAAAGAGAGTTAGAAATTATATGAAATTACCCATTTACGCATTTGGACAACCAGTACTGAAAAAGGTGGCACAAGATATTTCACCAGATTATCCTGAATTAACAGCACTGTTAGAGGATATGTGGGAAACCATGTATGCTTCTCATGGTATTGGGTTGGCCGCTCCACAGATTGGATTTTCTGTAAGGATATTTTTGGTAGATACGATACAGATACTAGATGAAGATAAAAAAAGTGAAGGTATTAAAAAGACCTTTATTAATCCAAAAGTTGTAGAGGAAACTGGAGATTTTTGGGCTTACGAAGAAGGTTGTTTAAGTATTCCCCATATCAGAGGAGATGTGGAAAGACAGAAGAAAGTAAGAATCCAATACCTAGACGAAAATTTTCAGCCTCATGATGAAATTTACGAAGGTATTAATGCCCGAGTTATTCAACATGAATATGATCACTTAGAAGGTATTTTGTTTGTAGAAAAACTCAAACCCCTCAAGAAAAAACTTATTCAGAAAAAGTTAAATGCCATAAAAACAGGCAACGTAGAGGCAGATTATAAGATGAAGTTTGCCAAATAGCGACCACAACAACAGTTTATAATTGACAAGATTTAGTATAAAATAGACTTTTACTTTGGAAATTTTCTAAAGAGAGTAGCAGTGACGTTTTGTGTCATAAAGTGAGAGGTATTGATAATTTTACAAAAAAAGATGGTCCTTCAATATGACATTAGTAGGATAAAAACGTTTTAAGAGATTTTTCTATTCTTCCCTCTATGTCACTGACATCGGCTTTTATAAACTTTTGGCCTGTGATGATTTCGTATAAGTTGATATATCTTTCTGATATTTCCCACACAAAATCGTCTGGCATTTCAGGCATTTGCTGTCCATCCAAACCTTGAAAACCTTGGCTTATGAGCCATTCTCGAACAAATTCTTTGGAAAGTTGTGGTTGTTTTTTGCCATTAGACTGACGTATTTGGTAGCCATCTGAATAGAAATATCTAGAGCTATCTGGAGTATGAACTTCATCTATCAAGATAACTTCACCATCAAAAACTCCAAACTCATACTTGGTATCTACTAGAATCAAGCCGCGCTCGGCGGCCATTTGTGTACCCTTATCATAAAGTTTGTGAGTATAATCTTCTAGGGTCTCCCAAATTTTTGAGGATACTATTCCTTTTTGTAAAATTTCTTCTACAGAAATATCTGCGTCATGGCCTTCATCAGCTTTAGTAGTTGGGGTGATGATAGGATGAGGTAATTTGTCATTTTCTTTAAGCCCATCTGGAAGAGGAACCTCACAAACGAATCTCTTACCTTGTTTGTATTCGCGCCAAGCATGTCCAGCGAGATACCCCCTGATGACCATTTCTATTTTGATTGATTCCGCTTTTTTACCTACGGACACATTGGGGTCAGGGGATGCTTCATACCAATTGGGTACTACATCTCTAGTGTTTTCCAGAAAGTATTTTGCAATTTGATTGAGCACTTGACCTTTATAGGGAATGGCTTTAGGCAGTATATGATCAAAGGCTGATATCCTGTCAGTAGCCACCAAAACTATTTTTTGACCTAAATCATAGACATCTCTCACTTTACCATGATAAACGTTGATTTGATTAGGGAGGACTAGTTCGGTTGATTTTATCGTTGAGTTATCGACTGATGCCAAAGCGGAAAAATTTAAATATTTGTCACAGAATTTTTATCAAAAAGTATATCTTTTAGTTCCTTGAGTGCTTCGTACTCTTGCGGTAATACCTTTTTAAAGGCTTCTTTTATGGCAAAAAATGCGCCCTTTTCACTTCCGGGGAGTTTTTCTTTAACGATACTTTTGACTAATTTGATATCGTGCTTTAGCATACCTCTGATAGATGGAATATCGTGCCAGTCACCTTCTATGGCTAAAGTTTTGATATAATCTGAATTTCCATCATTTTCTTCGTCAAGACTAATAATATTTTTGAAACAACCAGAATTTTTGAGTTTTTCAGCAAAACCTTGTGGTAGATTCCACACTTCTTCATCTTCTTTCATGTCATTATTGATAAGGAAAATCTCTAATCCCTTTTCATGAAATCTATAAATGATGACTCTGGCTACATCTAAAACACTCATATCTTTTCTATTATTAATGGGCAAAAGTAATAATTTTGACAAGTTAATGAAGAAGAAAACCTAAAACTTTTAATAATGTTGCAAAATACCTTTAAAAACAATTAGTATTTTCTTAACTAACTAAAAAAGACTGTTGGCCGTATTTCATGAGTATTTACATATTTTTTCAAAATAAAATCGAATATTATGAAATCTTTAAAAATTCAATTGTCTGCTATTTTTATGATGAGTATCTTCACTATTATGTCTGCTCAAGTGACTCTGGGAGTAAAAACAGGTGTAAATATAGCTGATGCTCAGGTGGGTGGGCTTAATACCAATCTTATTCCTGAAATCAATACAAATTCAGGTTTTAGTACGGGCATTTGGGCTGAAATACCTATGTTAAACGGATTTTCCTTCAGACCTGAGCTCAATTATACTCAAAAGGGTTTTAGAACCTTTGGTGATTTGGGGTTTTTTGGTGTAAATGTCAATAATCTTCCTGCCGGCCTTGGCTTTAGGGTACGCTTGAATACTGTGGATGTACCCCTTCTTTTTAAATACAGCTATGGTAATGACGCGGCTAAGGTATATGCCATATTAGGTCCGAATGTATCCTATTCAACTGATGCTTATGCAAGGCCTGTGGTCCAAGCTTTATTGAGTTTCAACTTAGGAGATCAGAATATTAACTTGAGTAATGACTTGTATAGACGATGGGAACTTTCAGGGACTATCGGTATAGGAGGTGAAGTAAAGGCAGGAAATGGTAAAATCTTTGGAGATGTGCGTTTTAACCATGGCGTCAGCAATTTACTTAATGACCCTATCATTGATATAGAAATAAGAAATAAAAGCTTTGGTGTTCATGTTGGGTATGGATATACTTTTTAAACAAGGTCATATTATTATAAAATAAAAAAAAATGGGGTAGACTAAAGTTCTATCTCATTTTTTTATTTAAGATTTTTACGCATCAATTTCTTTTACTTTTATGAGATAAGTTTTGGTCAAACTCTTTAAATAGATTAACTTTGCATTTGCTTTTTAAAAAAATGCTGTATGCTGATATATCTGATTATAGGGATTTTTATTGCATTATTATTTATTAATATCTATTTTAGAGTGAAAGTCATTAAACTCTATAGAGTATTGGTCAATAATAGAGTAGAGTTTGGCAGTGCCCATATTTTTAATGATAAAAAAATGGCACTCGAGGTTTTACCTAAATATCCCCATGTCTCCAACGAAATCAAAGGTTTTGCTGGACATATCAAAAAGTCTATTTCCATAGCCGTGATATTGGTGATTTTGATAACATTATTGGGCTATATTCTAAGAATCTCATAAAACCGTAAAAATTTGAAAATAGGTTTAGTTGGTGTTGGCCATTTGGGCAAAATACATTTAAAGTGTCTTAAAGAGACACCATTCATTTTGGAGGGCTTTTATGATGTGGATGCCACAGTCAGGGAGCATATTTCAAAGGAGCATAATTTAAAAGCTTACGCCTCACTAGACGAGATGCTCTCAGAGGTAGATTGTTTAGACATAGTGAGTCCCACCCCTTATCATTATGACATTGCGTCAAAAGCTATAAAAAAGGGAAAGCATGTTTTTATAGAAAAACCTATAACTGAGACGATAGAGCAAGCTGAAGATTTAGCTTTATTGGCCCAAAAATATAATGTAAAAGTACAAGTAGGGCATGTGGAGCGGTACAATCCAGCTATAAGGTCTATGGAAAGTGTTGTCATTAGACCCAAATTTATAGAGGGACACAGATTGGCCATATTTAATCCGCGAGGTACAGATGTGTCAGTTGTATTGGACTTGATGATACATGATATAGATATTGTGCTGAATATGGTAAAGTCTGAGGTCAAAGAAGTCAGGGCCAATGGTGTACGAATAGTCAGTAAGACTCCCGATATTTGCACGGCGCGCATTGAATTTGAAAATGGGGCTGTGGCCAATCTCACAGCAAGTAGAATCAGTATGAAGAATATGCGAAAAATCAGAGTCTTTCAAGAAGATGCCTACATTAGTTTAGACTTTTTGGATAAGGAGGCTCAAATTATAAAAATAGAAAAGCATATCGAAGATGACAATTTTTCTGGTATGACCATACCCACAAATGACGGTTTGAAACGTATTATAATAGAGAGCCCAACGATAATGCAAAATAATGCTATCAAGGATGAACTGACGGACTTTTACTATTCTTGTACACAAGGTGCAGCAGTAAGTGTGACATTAGAAGATGGATTAAATGCATTAAAATTGGCTCAATTAATACAAACCAAAATAGATGAGAATTTATGATAGGACGGCATAGACTAATATTTCCAACCCAATCTATATCTTTATTGTGTTATTTCTTTGGCATTGCTTTATTTATGTTCAGTTGCCAGCTAGATGACAATGAGGCACCTATACCATCATATATCTATGTGGACCAACCTATATTGATAGCTCCAGGTACGATAAATACACCGGACAGCCATAAAATAACTGATGTTTGGGTCATTGCAGATGGACAAGTCTTAGGTATTTTTCCCTTACCTGCCTATATACCTGTAGAAGTGACTGGAGTGAGCACAGATATAGAGATAAGAGGTGGTATTAGAAACAATGGTATGAATGACAATTCGGTGGAGTATGCTTTTTTTGAACCTGTAAAGTACCAATATGTGGCCCAACCATTGGACACAGTGACGGTTCCGTTGATTTTTAGATATAAGTCAGATGTTAAAATACCCATCAATGAAAACTTTGAAGGCAACAATAGATTCAATACCAATCTCAATCCTAATAGTAATGTTTCTCTCGTGGTCTCTGAGAATGAAGCTAGCACAGGAAATAGATCGGGCATGGTAGAATTGACTCCAGAAAACAATTATGTAGAGTTGGCTTCCAATGATTTCATCAGGAAGGAAGATCACGCTAGAGGAAGGAGTTACATAGAGTTTGACTACAAAGGCGATGATGAAATTACTGTAGGTATAGTCAAGTTGTCAGTTGGTAATCCTAATTTGGATGTACAATATGTGCTTTTTGTACCCGGTAAGCGAGATTGGAACCGCATATATGTGGACGTCACCAATATTTTGTCTCCCCATAATTTTGATGTATATTATGTTGTTTTGGGTTTTAGTAAATTGACCAATTCAGCTGTATCCCGCACATATATAGACAATGTCAGACATGTACACTTTTAGTCTATGAGAGAATCGCGCAAATTAGAACTTTTAATATATCGAATAGGGGATTTTATAGCAGCTTTTACTGCATGGGTACTTTTTTATTTTTATCGCAAATCTATAGAAAATTCTGATTTTATTTGGCTAGATATTTTTTCAGAGTCGCGATTGTGGCAAGGGTTGATTTTGATACCCATATTTTGGGTCATCGTTTACTCTATTTTTGATAAATATAGGGATATCTACAGATATTCTCGCTTAGAGACGCTCAAAACTACCTTTTTTACCTCATTTTTTGGTGTTTTACTATTGTTTTTTACCGTTTTAATTGATGATGTGGCTTTGCGATACACATCTTATTTTAACCTTTTCTTGTGGTTGTTTTTGCTTCACTTTGGTATAACGGCTATAGTGAGGATGATCATTTTGACACAAGCGAGCAAGCGATTAAAACAAGGTAAAGTCAGTTACAACACCATTATTATCGGAGGAGACAAAAATGCGGTAGAACTGTACGAAGAGATTAAGAGTAGGCCTTACAGTCTCGGACATTATTTTGTAGGTTTTATAGATAGTAACGGCAATAGTAAAAATCACTTAGAGGCGTACTTGCCCAAGCTGGGTAAACTGCAAGATTTAGAAAATATTTTGATAGAAAAAAAGATAGAGGAAGTCATCATTGCGGTGGAGACTTCTGAACACAATAAGCTGAAATCGATTTTGGATTCTTTATTTGATTTCTCTGAAAATATCCTTATCAAGGTCATTCCTGACACTTATGATATCATGATAGGTACTGTGAAAATGAATCATATCTATGGGGCAGTACTTATAGAAATAGATAAAGAATTGATGCCAAATTGGCAAAAAGTGGTCAAACGTTTTATTGATTATTTCATTAGTATCGTGGCTATTATCATCTTGTCTCCTGTCATTATAGCCTCAATCATTAGAGTGAAGTTGTCCTCTGATGGGCCTATTTTTTATACTCAAGAACGCATAGGGCTCAATGGTAAGCCTTTCCAAATCATAAAGTTCAGATCCATGTATGTCAATTCTGAAAAAGATGGACCACAGCTATCGAGTGATAGTGATAACAGGGTCACCCCTTGGGGAAAGGTCATGCGCAAATGGCGAATAGATGAGATACCACAGTTTTTTAATGTCCTTAAAGGAGATATGTCCATAGTAGGTCCAAGACCTGAAAGAAAGTACTATATAGACTTGATATCTAAAGAAGCACCCCACTATAAGCATTTGCTTAAAGTACGCCCTGGAATCACTTCATGGGGCCAAGTAAAATATGGCTATGCATCCAATGTTCAGCAGATGGTTCAAAGACTCAAATTTGATATTCTCTATATCGAAAATATGACATTGGCGCTCGATATTAAAATATTGTTTTACACGCTTTTGGTCCTCATACAAGGTAAAGGAAAATAAGTTACGACTTAGATTAAAGTATTAAGGCTGTTCAGACTCCTTTTTTTTGGGTTGAGCCCAAAAGTTTTTTGTAGTAAGCTATTAAATAATCTGCATCAAAGAGTATGGGATCAAATGTAGAATTGTGAAAATTGAAAGTGATGTGGGTATAATATTGGTTTTTTTCTATAAATGCATCTAATAATTCTATCACTTTCTGAGCATTCCAACCTACCTCATGAATGATGGCCATGTCCATGACTATCAATGGTCGTTCTAAAAATTTATAAGGCCGCTCTTCATTAAAGTCATACATATGGTATGGGAATCCTGTTCCACATCTAAAGCCCGTTTTATTGCGGTAGCCAAAGCTCGATTCAGTCTCGATACCTAAGTCTTCAATGATTTGTCCCGTATGAGGGATGTGGTATCTCAAAAAATGTTGTCTGGAGTGGGACACTTCTTGACCTAAGATATTTTCTAAGCGGGTTTTTTCTTTTTGGGTCATTTCTAGATTGTCACCGGCCAGATAACTAGGGTGAATAGCGAAAATATAGCCCTCTTTCTGTGCTAATGCATAAATGGGTAAGCATTTAGGGTCTTGGATACGGTATAAGTTTTCGTACTCAGTGCGCCCACCGGACAAAAAATAGATGTATCTATCTTGTATTTTAGGATTTGATGTGGTCAGAAGCCAACTAAAAGTATCATAAGGGTCAGCTTGTTTTTGGGTGAGTACACCCAGATAAGTATTGAACAAACGACCTAAAGTCTTGAGTTTTTGTTTTTGATAGAGTACAGTATTGGCTATAGCCCGTAAAAACTTATAAAAAGATGGCAAACGTCTGATGGCGTCAATATCGTGCGTGAGGCTGTACTGAGTCTCAATTTTTAGGGGTTGTATTCCTAAATATAAGTAGAATGCATAGATGAGATGGTCCACCACAGGACAGTCATGTATGCCATTTTTGACCAAAAACTGGAGTTCGGAACGCATCATACCATGCATGTCTTTGTGATTTGATGGCAGATACCACTCTTCGTATCTTGATATATGATAAAATATGGTCTGGAAAATGTCAATGCCTAAACCCTCGTTTTCTCTAGGTCCAAAACCATAGATGGTCATGCCGTTTAATATTAAGGATTTATGGTAGGGTAGTGGCATGTCTTCTTTGTTAAAACAAAAGGGAATAAATGGCACTGAATAATCACTGATATTTACACCATATCCGACGGTGATATGCGTGTTATCATTTTCTGTAGTCCATAGGATATCTTTAGGTGCGCAGGGATGATTTTGGATAAACTTGAGTGTGTAATCCAGCCGATTAATAATGATATCCTGCTCAATTGCGCTTACATCAACGAATACCTTTGTCATACTGGTTTTTTAAACGATAAAGGATATCCCAAAAAACATTTTGAGCTTTATAAATACGTATAAATGGTGTCAATTGACCTCCAAATCCAGCAAATAAATCAAAAAGTGACTCCAACATGCTGCCTTCGAAATCGTATCGATTGACGAGGGGCTGTACTTCCAGTATCGAGTGATAAATGGCCATAGGTACAGCACCATTGTATCTTGTCTTGCGGTCAGAACCTACCATCATCATGTAGGCAGTATTTCCATCTATGAGAATGTAAGTAGCGGCGTGCACAAGACCATTTTGGTCTTTGACTAGGATGATTCGGCGGTCACGGTGCTGTAGTATTGCTTCATCTAATTTATAAAACATCTCTCGGGTCAATGCCATTTTGAGTCCTTTGGCGGTCAGTATATCATATACTAAGTCATACAAAGTCTCTCTATCTTGAGAGATTTCAGCTATGAGATCTTTGGATGCTTTATGAATTTTATTGCGGATATTAGTGGCGATATGTTTTATACTCCAATCTTTTAGGGACTCTATAATGAATGTATAACGTAAAGTGGGTGTATATTTTTTCCAATAAAAAGGCAAAGCATTTTTAAAGTATGGATGAAAGGATTGGGTAAATAATGTGATATCTTCCATACGCTGCTTCAACAGATACTCTATTATGGTACGAGTTTTTTTAGTTTGAGTTTCTTGTTTTGTACTGGTCAGCGGCATAATCCAAATACCGGAATAAGGAACTAAAGGTGGCATTATGATTCCTTTTCTTCCATACTTGCGTGTCAAAAAATACACCCAAAATCCAGCAATCGTACCATCACCCTCCTCGTAGAGAAGGACATCCCAACGCCCACGGACAGAAACAGCATCTAAATACCAAGGCTGAAAAAATACAGGAATGATACTTCCTGATTTTTGTGTGAGGTCTATATATTTTGATTTGGCGTCTGAGCTCAAAATGTTCTGTATTGATAAAGTAATAACGTCATCTCTGTAAAAAAAGCGTAAAAATACATATAATTATTGAGTTTTTTGATATACTTTTGTGGAATGGAACGCAAGAAGATACTGTATTGTTTTGCTGGTAATAGTGTATTTGGTCATAGAGATGTGGAGATGTTTTTGCAGGCGTATGACGTGCGTGTATGTCATTATGAAATACCTGACAATAAAATGACGAAATTTTTTTCATACCTAAAATACAATTTGTGCGTTTTGGTAAAGATGCTTTCAGTTCAGACTGTAATCATTAATTTTGGAGCCTGGCACACAGTTTTTCCAGTCTTTTTGGCTAAGATTTTAAGAAAGAAGTCATTGATTATTCTAGGAGGTTTTGATGCGGGCAATATACCTTCATTAAATTATGGAATCTTTCATAAACCCAGCGCACTGCAATGGTGGATGAGACGAACTTATAGAATGGCGACGTATTTGTGTCCCATTTCAAATGTTCTTATAAAGTACAATAATAAATACGCTGATTTCAAAGGAAATGGCTTTAATGTTGGGATTTTACACTTCATGCCTGAATTGGACAATAAAATAAAGCTGATCCAAAGGGAAATTGATAATTTGTTTTGGCAAATAAATGAAAAATTAACTAAAAAGGGTATTTTAGCTATAGCCTATACATTTAATGAACAAACTATTCTTGTTAAAGGCTTTGATTTAATCATAGAGTGTGCAAAGTTAATGCCACAGCAAAAATTTACTTTGGCAGGGTTTTCACCTAAGATGTTGCAAATTTATCAAAAAAAATGTCCTTCTAATATAACTTTATTGGGTTTTCAAACAAAGGAGTCAGTCAAGGTACTATATCAAAAACACGCCATATATTTGATGCCTTCAATGACAGAGGGATTAGGGCAAGCCCTGTGTGAAGCTATGTTGTGCGGTTGCTTACCAATTGGAAGTAGAGTGGGTATCATCCCCGACTTAATCCAAAACCCAGCATTCATTTTGGACAAAAAAGATAAGATTGCTTTAAAAAAATGTATTGAAGAAGCTGTTAAAAGTGACACCTCTCCACAAATATGGAGACAAAATGTTTTAGATTATTTTCAAGGCCCCAGTAGATTAGAAAAATTTAGGGAATTGATTTAGACCTTGTGATACCGGATCGAGGCGAGGACGCCACGACCATCAACATCATGTGCAGATTGTCTCAACGTCTCGCTGAGATACGGTATCATTTTGCCTC
>DAIPYV010000036.1:0-23946 GCA_036782555.1 Saprospiraceae bacterium | reverse complement strand
TAGTGGAAGTGGTAAGAGAACCATCTCTACGACTACCATACACAGAATTATTACGCGTACCGCCACTATTATTATTGTTGTTAAAATTATTGTTGTTCACCCAAACATTGTTGTTATAAAAAACGTTATTTCCATAAAAACCACCACCGAAGCCCATTGGCGGGCAAGAGTTCCAAGAGTTCCAACCCCAGCCAGTATTCCAGTTGTTGAATCCGTATGGATTACCCCATGAATTCCAGCCCATCATGACTGGTCTATTCCAGCCCCAGCCAGCATTCCAGCTATTAAATCCATATGCATCATAACTATATTGACACTAGCAGGATTCATAAAAGGGTCATAGTATATATCATCATACCACCAGTCGTCAAAACTATTCATAGGCATTCGTCTGTTGACGGGTCTGTGAAATCTGTTAATTCGACTTGAGTAGGCAAACTCATCATAATAATCATACTCATCATAATCATAATCGTAATCAGATTCTGAACTACGTAATGATATATCCCTTGTATCTGCTTCTGAATAATCATTATATGTATAATCACTCTGAGAAACCTTTTTTGCTTTTACAGTAGTTCCTCTATCCTTTGCTGGATTGAAGTAAAGGTCATCAAACTGAGCATTTGCGTTAAAGGATGCTAACAATAAAACCCATAAAGCGTGTATAAATATTTGTGTTCTCATGGCTAATATATTTAAAAAGTGTAAAAAAAATTTATTCAATTGGTAAATGTTTATTGAATTCGACCGCAAATTACTACTTTTGTGCGAAATTTCAAGTTAAAAAGAACTTAAATTTTCAATATTTAAGTGTTAAAGCTGGATTTCAATCAAAATTTGAACATCATCACATATATGACGCTCAGAAATGAAGTAAGTTCAACAATCGGTCTAAATTAATTTTATTTTAACAAACACAAAGTATTCCTAATAATATTTTTATGTCAAAAGAAATCACGAATAGAGAAGAGAATTATTCTCAATGGTACAATGATATAGTTAAAAAAGCTGGATTAGCTGATAATTCCGCTGTGAGGGGATGTATGGTTATCAAGCCTTACGGATATGCCATTTGGGAAAAGATGAGAGATCAATTGGACAAAATGTTTAAAGAAACAGGTCATGTCAATGCTTATTTTCCACTTTTTGTACCTAAGAGTTTGTTCGAAGCCGAAGAAAAGAATGCAGAAGGATTTGCAAAAGAATGTGCCATAGTCACCCATTATAGGCTCAAAAACGATCCAGATAATAAAGGAAAACTCATGGTAGACCCTGATGCAAAATTGGAAGAGGAATTAATAGTCAGACCTACTAGCGAAGCCATCATATGGAATACTTACAGAGACTGGATACAATCTTATAGAGACCTACCTTTATTGATTAATCAGTGGGCCAATGTGGTACGATGGGAAATGCGCACACGTCCATTTTTGAGAACAGCTGAATTTTTATGGCAAGAAGGTCATACTGCACACGCTACAAAGGATGAAGCTATAGAAGAAGCGCGCAAAATGCATGATGTATATGCTGAGTTTGCAGAAAAATACATGGCCATGCCAGTCATCAAGGGATATAAAACCGAAAATGAAAGATTTGCGGGTGCAGATGACACCTACACTATCGAGGCATTGATGCAAGATGGTAAAGCTTTACAAGCCGGCACTTCTCACTTCTTAGGTCAAAATTTTGCTAAGGCATTTGATGTAACTTTTAGTAATGACAAAAACGAAAACGAATATGTTTGGGCTACCTCTTGGGGTGTATCTACGAGGCTCATAGGTGGACTCATCATGACCCATTCTGATGATCAAGGTTTGGTTTTACCTCCGCGATTGGCTCCGATTCAAGTAGTCATTGTACCTATACCTAAGCCAGATGAAAAATTATTGGCCAAAGCCGAAGAAATAAGCGAAGCCTTAAGGACCTTGGGAATTTCTGTCAAAATAGATACAGACGAAACCAAAAGACCTGGATTCAAATTTGCAGAATACGAGATGAAAGGGGTTCCAGTAAGATTAGGACTCGGCAATAGAGACTTAGAAAACAATACTATAGAAGTAGCCCGCAGAGATACAAAAGAAAAAATATCTATTAGTCTAGATATCGTAGTGGCTTACGTTGAACAATTATTAGAAGATATTCAAGACAATCTTTACAAAAGAGCGATAAAATTCCGCGAAGACCATACCACTTTTGTGGATACATTTGAAGAATTTAAAGAAGTGCTCGAAACTAAAGGGGGTTTCGTCATGTGTCATTGGGATGGCACATCAGAGACAGAAGAGAAAATCAAAGAAGCCACCAAAGCCACTATAAGATGTATTCCTGTAGACAGAGTCATGGAAGAAGGAAAATGCATCTATTCTGGTCAACATTCTCACCAAAGAGTTGTTTTTGCTAAAGCATATTAATCATAATACAAAAATAAATCATTATGTCATTTGAAATAGAAGGCGTATTACATAAAAAATACGAGATAGAAAGTAAAACAGCATCTTTTCAAGCACGTGAATTTGTCATCACTACAGATGGGACATATCCGCAGTTTGTAAAGTTTCAGCTTACACAAGATAAATGTAGTATATTGGACAGCTACAATGAAGGTGAAAAAGTCAAGGTCTTCTTTGATTTGCGTGGTCGTGAATGGCAAGATAAGTATTTTACCAATCTCAATGCGTGGAAGATGGAAAAAGTCCAAGCTAATGCCAATATTGAGATAGCTGATAACTCTTTTCCCCCACCACCTCCTGCGGGTTTAGACCCTTGGGAAACTGATGGTGGTACTCAGGATGTAGATGACTTACCATTTTAATCCATCTATAAATGGCGTATAGAAAAATAAAAAGGTATAGAACTAAACAAGACTATATTCGTATATTCTACAATAAGTTCAAAATAGCTATTTGGTTCTTCTTGGCTTTTTTTTTGGTTTGGGTATGGCAAAACAAGATATCCTTAATTGATTATTTTAGGACTTATTTTTATTAAATAATTAATATAAAATCATATGATTTACAGATGTTTATTGTTGTTACTTTTGACACTCATTTCAAGTATATCTTATTCACAAAAAGAGTCCAAATCCATTTTTCCTCTATCCCAAGATGGTGAGAAAGAAATTTTTAAAGTCGTAGAAGAAATGCCAACATTTCCAGGCTGTGAGCATAAATTAGATGAAGCCTCTAAAATAAAATGCACCAAATTAGCTTTAGAAAAGTATATACAGGATAATCTTATATACCCTGAAGAAGCCAAAGGTCAAAAAATAGAAGGTGAAGTTTATATGCAATTTACCATAGGAAAAGATGGCTCAGTTATCGACATAAAAATGGTCAAAGATATCGGTTATGGGTGCGGTAAAGCGGCAGTGGCTGTGATTGAAAAAATGAATGCTATGAATGAAAGATGGATCCCTGGCAGACAAAGAGGCAGGTTGGTAGAGGTACTTTATACTCAACCTATAAAATTTAAACTCTAATCTTATACTCACATAGTCATGTAATAAAACTTATTTTGCTGTTCAATTGATATATATATACAAAAATTAAATCTATCTTTGCAGCAAGACTTTACCTTATACTAGGTGAGCTTATTGACAATAGTGTAATGAAATGTCCAACATACAAAAAGTAACAAACGAGATAAAAGTACCCAACAAAGATTGGGAAATATTACACAAACATTTCCCTCATTGTTTTGATAAAAATGGGTATTTTTCGATTGAAAAATTTCAAGAGAGTCTAACTGACAAACAAATCGACTATACAAAAGAAAGTTATAGCCTAAACTGGCTGGGCAAGAGCTATGCCAGACTATTAGCAAGTGAAGCCACTACCCATCTCCTCTATGAAAACGAAGACCACAATGCACAGTACCAACACAAAAAGTCTGAAAACCTACTAATAAAAGGTGACAACTTAGAGGTACTAAAACATCTAGCCCAAGCTTACTACGAAAAAATAAAAGTTATATACATAGATCCACCTTACAATACAGGCAATGATGGTTTTGTGTACAATGATAATAGAAAATGGACATCGGTAGAATTACAAAATGTTTTAGGTCTGGATGAAGAACATGCTCAAAGAATATTTTCCTTTACGAAGAGTAAGAGCAATAGCCACAGCGCTTGGCTTACATTCATGTATCCAAGGCTCTATGTAGCTAAACAATTGCTAAAAGATGATGGTGTTATCTTTATATCAATCGACGATAATGAAGTAAGTCAACTCCGATTGATACTGGATGAGATTTTTGGTGAGGAAAACTTCCTAGGTCAGATAGTCTGGCAAACAGCTACTGATAATAATCCCACTCAAATAGCCACAGAGCATGAATATGTTCTAGCTTATGCAAAAAACAAAATCTATCAAGATTATTGGGAAATACCATCAGAAAAAGGAAAAATTATACAATCAAAATATGAAGAATTAAAAAATATCTTAGTTGATGATGTTGCAGAGATTCAAAATCAACTACGCCAATGGTTAAGAAAACCAAATAAGGAAGTTGACCTAACTGGCGTTGCTCATTACTCCTATGTGGATGATGTGGGCGTTTATTATCCAGGCAACTCGGCCAATACGAAACCTGGTGGTTTCACTTACGACATACTACATCCCATTACACTTAAAGTTTGTTCGAAGCCAGAGTATGGCTATAGATTTACATATCAAACCTTCCAAGAAGCCGCTGATAGAGGAGATGTCCAATGGGGCGTTGATGAAAACACTATACCTAAGATAAAAAAAAGATTGGATACTGTGACTCAAAAACTTAAAAGCATTTACTACGAAGACAACCGCGCCACAACAGCCGATTTGAAACAATTGTTTCGAGGTAAAAAAGTGTTTAACAATCCTAAATCTGTCCATTTTCTGAAATATATCTTAAAGTTTGTGTCAAAAGATAACGATATTATTTTAGATTTTTTTGCTGGCAGCTGGACTACAGGAGAAGCAGTTATGACATTAAATACAAAAGATTATGCCCATAGACAATTCATCTTAGTGCAAATCCCTGAAGTCATCAATATTAAGGAAAATAAAATAGCTTATGATTTTATTACCTCTGAACTAAAGACAGCACCTACCATTTTTGAAATCACTAAGGAAAGAATATTACGGGCCATAGACAAGATAAAAGGAGCTGTTGCCTCAAAGATTGATGAAAAAGAAAATGAGATTATAAGCCTAAGAGAAAAAGTGGATACTGCCAACATGGAACAACTGAGCTTTGAAATCAAAAATTTAAAATCTCAGGATTTAGGTTTTAAAATTTTTGAAGCCATGCCTATTTGGGAAGGCTATCTTTTTGAAGCTGATGAATTTGATCCATCACATTTCTTATTTGATGCCGAAAAACTGACAATAAATGATATCAAATCACTTATGACGACCTGAAAAACTTATGATGGCATGCTATTGACTCATGATTTGGAGGCCATAGACATAGATGGCTATCAATCATTTTATGGATATGGAAAGCTATACTTGATGTTTAAGGGCTTTACTACCGAAGTTCTGAAAGCCATAATGAATAAAATTGATACGGATAAGCAATTTAATCCTACATCTGTCATAGCGTTTGGCTACAATTTTGATAGCAGGTACCTACAAGAATTGAATGACAATCTCAAATCTTACACAAATGATAAAGGCATAGATATAGACTTCATAACGAGATACTAAGTATGAAAGGATTTAATTTTGAAAAAAACCTAGTCCATCAGGAAAACGCCGTTCAAAGTACATTGGCCGTTTTTAAAAATCTGTCAATATACCCCACAATGCATCTGTTTATAAAAATCACATCAATCCCGTCTATTGTAAACAAGATTTTAATCATTTAAGTGCAAAATTTATAACCTTACCAGAAGGGCAGTTTTCTAAAAATATATTAGAAATACAAAAATTAAATTCTATAAAAGAAGTCTCAAAACCTAATAGTAACATCATAGACATCATGATGGAAACTGGTACAGGAAAAACATATACTTATACTAAAACTATTTTTGAGCTCAATAAACAATTCGAAATTTTTAAGTTTATTATAATTGTACCCACACTGTCAATTAAGGCTGGAACTGTCAATTTCTTAAAATCAGAAAGCTGTAGAGAGCATTTTAGAGTTCAATACAATAAAACGCTTCATTTGCATATCGTAGAGAGTCAAAAGAATCAAAAAAGTAAAAAGTCTTACATCCCGCCTGCAATCATCAGTTTTGTTAATTCTGGCAATTTTGAGAATAACAACATACAGGTATTAATCATCAATGCTGGTATGATCAACTCTGAGACCTTGGATAAAAGCTTCGATAAGGGTTTACTAAATAATCATACCATACCGTGGGCAGCCTTAGCCAGTACTTGTCCTTTTTTAATCATAGATGAGCCGCATAAATTTGGTACCCATAATAAAACATGGACGAACATACAAAAACTCAGTCCGCAATTTATTTTGAGATATGGTGCTACGTTTCCAGATATTCAAACCAAGAAAAAAAATCCAAAGACCGGTAAATCTCAAAATTTCTATGTGAAGGATTATCACAATTTGGTTTACAAGCTGACGGCTGTAGATTCTTTTAATCAAAACTTAGTAAAAGGTGTCATAGGGCATATCACTGAGTTTGAAACGGGGCGCGATACCCTAGTAAAATTAGTACATACAGATGGTATGGAAGCCGTATTTGAATGCATAAACAATGGCAAAAAAATATCCGCAACCTTGACTAAAAAAGAGAGTTTACAAAAAATACATATCGCCATGTCTTCATTATATATTGAAAATATGAATAAGAATACGGTTGTATTGTCCAATGGTCTGGAAATGAAAAAAGGAGATAAAATTCATCCTTATTCATATGATGTAAAATTGCAGGAAATAATGATTCAAAAAGCCATTAAACTGCACTTTGAATTAGAAAAATCCTTGCTCACAAGAAAGGTCAAAATAAAGCCCATCACGCTATTTTTTATCGACAATATTGATGAATATCGCAATCCGTCAGGCTATATCCGTACAACTGTTGAAATGTATATTAAGGCAGAAGTCAAGCATTTATTAAAAACAGAAACTGAAGATTTTTATAGAACGTATTTAGAAAAAACATGGCTTCATGTCGAAGCCTCTCATGCAGGCTACTTTTCAAAAGACAATACAGATAAAGATGAAGCAATAGAAAAGGAAATAAATGAAATTTTGCATGACAAAGAAGCCCTATTGGATATCAACAATCCTCGAAGATTTATTTTCTCAAAGTGGACACTGCGCGAAGGCTGGGACAATCCTAATGTGTTTCAAATATGTAAACTCCGTAGTAGTGGTAGTGATATCTCAAAACTTCAGGAAGTGTGTCGTGGTCTTCGTTTACCGGTCAATGAATATGGTCACCGTGTAAAAGATGAACAGTTTTATCTTCACTATTTAGTAGATTTTTCTGAAAGTGATTTTGTAGATCGTTTAGTCAAAGAAATCTACTATAAGTCTGGAACGACATCTTTACATGACATGACTAACAGACTGTCTGATGACCTGATATCAAAAATCTTAAAAAAATATAATTATCCTGACGAAAACACCCTTTTAAATGAGTTGGTACATCTATATAAAGTCATAGATACCTCACTTGTATTTGTAGACGGAGGCTTAGAATTTATTCAGGAAAAATATTCTAAAATATTTGAAGGCCTAGATAAAAATAAAGTTTATAAAGCTCAAAATATCAGACAAACAAAAAATGAAAAGGGCCATACAAATCTTGATAACATTCAGAAAGAAAAGAATAAAAAAAGATATCTAACATGTTCCATTGGAAACGAGCTGGATTTTAAAAATCACTTGACTCATTTTTTGAATGATCAGCAAAAAAACTTAAATTATCCTACGATCCAAGAGGTTGAAGTGACCTTGTCCCTTGATAAAGATAAAGCGTTCGGTCAGAAATCTGTATCAAATAAACCATCCTATAGCGCCTCGATTTCAACTATGCGATACAGTGATTTTCTTAAAGAGCTATCTATAAGTCTCAATGTCAATATCAAAACTTTACACCAATCCATCATTGAGTCAGAAATAGATATTAATACCTATCTGAATCCATCCACTATAAGAGTCCTTAAGCAAAATTTTGAACAATATCTTCCTAGCGAGAATGGATAAAAATGGTTTATGATTTTAGCCTCCTCTATGCATTTCCTTAAAATATTTATAACCATTCTATACCGTAATGATGATAGCGCACTATTGGAGCTTAAACCGTATAGGTATAGAATATTTTACAACTACAGGTCTTTTATTTTGGTAGCCAGGATGCCATTGTAATTCTTTTTTCAAAACTTTTACTACCTCTTGACCACAACCAGCGCCTATATCACGTATGATTTGGATATCTGTAAGGCTGCCATCTTTTTGTATGGTAAATGAAACTATAACAGTACCTTGTATTCCATTTTCCTTGGCTATAGCAGGATATTTTAAGTTTTTTTGAATAAATTTAAGTAATGTTATTTGTGTGCAATTGCGTCTTTCACCTTCATCTATAGACTCACAACTTTTAAGATACGGCATATTTTGTACTATACTATAGACCTTATTATCCTCTTCGATAGGTGGTGGATTAGGGGCTGCCTGAGCTTCAGCCGTTCCTTGCTCGGTAGGATTAAAATTATCAATATCAAAATCTTCATGAGACTCTTGAGCTTCTTGCGTCTCTACATTTTCAGGTAAAGGCGTAAAAATTTTAGGTATCTTCTTAATTACTTTATCTTTTACAATAGGGGCATCGGACACCACTCTAAAATCTTTAATATCAAGATACATCACTCCATCACTCTCAGATTCATGTAGTTCATATTCTCCTATTGTAATAGGTTTTACATAATTGATAATAACATTAGCTATCAAAAGACTGATAACAAGCCCCAAGTTAAAAAACATACCGCTGTATTCGTGCCATTTCAACATATTTCTGAATATTTTAATGTGTTAAGTAATATTCAGATCGCGATCTTAAAAATTTCCACTATTAATGTCTGTAACCTAATAATGCGTTGCCAACTAATTAAAAGATGCCGTAACATGTCATTTTTGGTGTCTATGCATGATATAAAGTGATAATATTTATTACATTTGCGGCAAAATAGAAGTTTTAGAATTGAATGGGAGGTATTAGGAAACTTTTTCTAGATCATGTCGCTCAAACGAGCCCAATATCTATGTGTCTGGAAGTTTATAAGGCTGAGGGCATGTACATTTATGGCAAGGGCGATAAAAAATATTTGGATTTTAATTCAGGTATTTCTGTAAGTTCATTAGGGCATTGCTATCCTGATGTAGTCTCGGCAGTAAAAAAACAAGTTGAAACCTACATGCATACTATGGTCTATGGCGAGCACATACAGCAGCCGCAAGTGGACTATGCTGTAATGCTGACAGAGATATTGGGCAATGGACTAGATTCTGTCTATTTTGTCAATTGTGGTACAGAGGCTGTTGAAGCTGCCCTTAAACTGGCAAGGAAAGCGACGGGCCGGACAGAAATCATATCATGTAGTCGGGCTTACCATGGTAGCACTATAGCTGCCGAGAGTCTGAGAAGTGATTACGAGTTTTCGCGGACTTTTTTCCCTACTATCCCTGGTGTGAGGCATATAGACTTCAATGATGAAGACCAATTATCTATGATTACTTCAAAAACAGCATGTGTCATCTTAGAACCCGTTCAAGCAGAAAACGGTATTATTCCTCCTTATAATGATTATCTCAAAAAAGTAGCATTAAGATGCCAACAAACAGGAACACTGCTGATATTAGATGAAATTCAAACAGGTTTTGGTAGGACCGGATATATGTTTGCACATCAAAAGTATGGTATCACACCTGATATCTTACTCATAGCCAAAGCTATGGGAGGCGGTATGCCCATAGGTGCGCTCGTAGCCAAAAAATCATTGATGGACGCATTGGCTCATAATCCTATGCTCGGACATATTACTACTTTTGGTGGTCACCCTGTATGCGTAGCTGCTGCTTTAGCCACACTTAAGGTATTACATACAGGTCCATATATTTGTAGAGTGTTTGATAATGAAAAGGCGTTACTCGATGGATTGAAGCATCCACTTATCAAAGAAACAAGATCTTCTGGAATGATGATGGCTGTAGAGCTCAAGTCCCCTAAATGGCTGACTCCGGTTATAGATAAAGCTATAGAAAATGGTGTCCTCATAGATTACTTTTTATTTAACAATGCCTCTTTTCGAATAGCTCCACCTCTTATAGCTGATACCCAGCACATACAAGAAGGAATAGAAAAAATAATTAACGCATTAGATTACGTTCAATCCCACAACTGATATGCAACAACCTTGGTATAAAAAAGCTTGGAGTTATTTTTCGGAAATACTTCTAGAAAGCACATCATCAGAAATCAACAATGATTTATATCTTGTCCTCAAGAAAGGGCAATATCAACTATGTACACAAAACGCGATTTATTCTTATGGTGATAGATACGATAATTTTAGAGATACTTTTTTAAGAATGAAAATGGATCACCCACCTATAAATGATGTACTTATCTTAGGCATGGGTTTAGGTAGCATACCCTATATATTAGAAAAAACATTTAATAAGGAAATGAATTTCACTTGTGTGGAACTGGATGAAGAAATTATTCAATGGGCTGAAAAATATGTATTTGACGAACTCAAATCTTACGTAGGAGTCATTCATGGTGATGCCTTTACATTCAGTTATACAACAGAACAAAAGTATGATATGATTTGCATTGATGTCTTTATGGATGATATCATACCAGAGGAATATTTAGAGCATGATTTCATCTATGACTTGCATGACCTTCTCAATGAAGATGGAGTCGTCATATTCAATCACTTGGCACTATATGATAAGGATGTAGAAGCCGCCACCACTTATTACAAAGAAACATTTAGCCCTTGCTTCGAAAACCCTACTTTTCTAAAACTCAAGACCAATATGATGATGGTGAGTGATAAAAGAAGGATAATTTAAAAATTTAAGCTATAAGTCTCACATAAAACAACTAACCGCATTATTAAATTCCATCAATTGCCAATAAGCTTATTATTCACAGAGTTGTCCACTTTAAATGAAAGCTTTCCACATTGCTCTTTTGGAGCTGATAAATCGGGCTGGAACTTATAAGTCCTCGCGGCATGAAGATATTTCCTCAACGTCTCTCTGTCTTTTATAGTGGTTTCAGCCCCATTAATTTCTGCATAGGTGACTATACCCGCTTGATTAATGCAAACCTTGGTCACGACACGGCCTGATACATTTACTCCTTTAGCGACCACTGACAAATCTCTGTATATGACCTTCCGACCGAAAACACCGTTTCCCGTACCATCATAAGCGCCCGTTCCACTGCTTGCATTTCCCTTGCCAGAATCATTGTCATTTCCTTTAGAACTGCCGGCACCGCTACCTGAGTCACCTTTTCCTGTACCTGTAGCGCTGCCATCTATTGTAGAGGATTTGCCAGGGTCACTCCCTGATGTTCCTGAACCAGAGGTCTTACTCGTAGTCTTAGTGGTGCTTGAGCTAGATGAACTTGGTGGTGTAGGCGTAGGTGTAGGCGCTGGGGTAGGCTTAGGTATAGATACCTTTACAGGAGACTCGTCAGCCGGTGTTTTCGTGATGATGACTTCATCTCTTGGCGTAGGAGTTGGATTAGGTATCTTTATATCCGGTCTTTTGATTTCTATCACATCCGGCTTAGTAATTTCTATTTCTTCTGGCTTTACTACCTCGGTGGGTGTTTCTTGAGGTGTCTCTTCTTTTGTTACTTCCTGAGCAGGAGGAGCTGCATCAGCCTTAGCTCTTTGCCGACCGGAATCTGAGTGTGCTAATTTACTCATCGAACTTTCTTTAAATTCAATATCCACTCTAATAGGATACGGTGGTTTACTTTCCAATTCATCCAAGTCTTTTTCAGGCAATTTGTAAAACCAAATCAACAATAATAGCAGGATATGGACGCCAATCGCTATATTTCTACTTTTTTTTCTCCGTGATATTTCTAATGCTAAATCGTTATAATTATACATATGCTTTGACTTTTCTATATAATAATGTAAAATAAAATGAATTTGTTTTTCAAACAACTCCAATTTTTAATAAAGTACTTTTGGGGTTAACGTAAAAACACTCGATATAGTATCGTGAAATAACAAATATCTAAATATTTACCGTTCAAAAGAGTAAGAAATATAAAATTCTACTCCAGGCCCAGCTTGTTGCACCGCTGATGAAAGTCCTAAATTGGCTAAAGCACCTATTCGGACCTGACCATAATTATCACCCAAATTAGGCAAAATAACACCACCTTGAAGAGCTAGAATTTTAGTTCCTGAAAAACCTAAACCAGCCCAAAAAGCGTCCCTCATTTCATATCTCAATCCATATAAAATATCTATGATATCAGGCTGAACAAGATTAGCTGTAATCATGGGTTCCACATACATGTCATCGCCATATATTCTGCCACCAACATTAAAATGAATATGTTTCTGTCTCACTTGATCAAAGTCATTGACTAATACGTCTGTAGTAAATAATTGATTGATTGCGGCACCTACAAAAAATGAATTCCCTCTGTACTCACGCGTATTACTCACATAAAAAAATCCAGTCCCAATCGATGGAAAGAAACTGCTTTGTCTGACGTTATTGAGCAATAAATCATTTTGGTCATTGAAGAGAAGACTCGATGGATTAAACGCATACTGTTGGAAGTTTGCTGATAGGCCTAAACTCATCTGTCCATATTTTCCTAAAAACTCTTTTAATTTATAAGCATAATTAAGTTGTAAACCAGTCTTACTGACAGGCCCTGTTCTATCATAATGAACTACCGCCCCAGCACTCATATTATACTTATTGATAGGGTATTGTAATGAAGCAAAGCCAGAAAATGGAGCTCCCTCAAAACCTAACCATTGCATCCGTAAAAATGCGTCAGCGATAATATTTTTGCCTACCGCTGTAAATGCTGGATTCCAAACAATACGTGTATCCGATATATGACTGCTATTGGGTATCTGCTGAGCATTTATAGATACATAACCGGTAAAAAAGTATACAAAAAGAATACTAAATACTACTCCTTTCTTTTTATTAAATGTGTTTTTCATTTTTATTTTTTTTTCTATCAATTAATCCCATAAAATAGTTAATGCACTTTTTATCACTTGTCCATCAAAAGACAAGATATAATAATAGGTATCTGCTGGTAAACGCTCACCATTTCTAAAGCCATCGAATAACGGCGTGCTACCTGATTGGTAACCTTGAACTTCAAAAATAATATTTCCCCACCTATTGAACACTTGAAGCGTGTTGTCTGGAAAGTCTTCTAATCCATTAAAAAATAGCTCATCATTTAGTCCATCTCCATTAGGTGTGATAACATTGGTAGGTTGAAAACCATCAGCTCTGATACATATATCCACTGACTCTTCATATGTACAACCATTGACATCTGTTATCGTAACACTAAAAGTGGTCTCATTGGCAATATTTATAATGGGATTGGATATGTTGGACGCACCCACTATAGAAGAAGTATTATCCCACTGATAGGATACACCACCTGAAGCATTCAATTGAAAATTTCTACCCGAAATGGCACAGGTATCGCTACCACCGCTGACTTGAGCCTCGGGGAATAATTTAATTTCTATATTCTTTGAATCAAAATTTTCTGGACAAACAGCGTCCCGCACAAGTACTGTATAAATGACATCTTCTGATGGCGTAGCTATGACTATGGGTGTATTTAGAGATGAAAGAGAATTTCCTAACGGGTCTGTCCATAAGTAATTGTCTCCTCCAGTAGCTGTAATGGTTACAGGCTCACCACCGCAAATTCCAGGTTTATCCGAAGTGATAGTAGCGATCACTGTCCTTATAGTGGTGATATCCACGTCGTCTGAGTTTTCGCAACCAAACTCACTTGTCACTATTACGCTGTAATTCTGAGTGGATGTCACAGATGGATTTCCTGCATCTACTGTAATTAGTCGGGTCGTTGCACCTGTTGACCATAAATAAACATCATTCATACCCGCATCTAAAATGACATTCTCTTCAGGGCACAATGTGACATTTGTTCCTAAATCTACAGTAGGTATAGGGCGAACCGTCACTAAAAATTCTTTCTCGTTGACACAATCTGAACCGACCGTAGCAAGGATTTGATATGTGCCACCTTCATCTATTATAAGTGTACCATTGTCAGCTCCTTCAATGATTTGACCATTTCTGCTCCAGACGAATGATGTTGCATTAGATTTAGTATCTATAGTCAGTGATTCGCCCTCACATAAATCGTATGATTCCTGTAAATCAAGTGTAGGAATACCTTGGTATTCTATTAGTACTTGTTCAGTTCTGGCACAACCAAAAACATTTGTCGCTTTTATTTCATATGTACCGCTCTGATTGGCCACGACTGTTTGAGATGTGCTTAAAGGATTGCCATTTAGGCTCCATTCATAAGCTATATTTCCTGCGCCACCATTTAAAGTAGGAGGTGGATCGTTATCGCACAAGGTTAAATTACCGCCCAGGTTAAATACGGGTTTAGGATTGACCACTACATTCACGCTGCGCTCTACTTCACAAGGGGGTATACCTCCGAGCAACACCACCGAATATCTACCGGCTTCGGTTACATTTAGCGTAGAATTAATTTCACCTGTTAATAAAGCACCATCTTTAAACCAGCGATATGTCGCATTACTTGCATTTGTCATAATGTTGATAACGTGAGTACTGTCTTCACATATAGTGGCATCACCATTGAGTGTAACATCAGGTCCTTGGCTGAAATTAATTTGAATGCTTTTCTCCGAGGAACAGCCGAATTGGTTTGTAACTGTTACAGCATACAGGCCAGTTTGAGTCACAGTTAATTGATTACTTGTTTCACCCAAGGGATTACCATTGACTGTCCATGAGTGTACTTCATCTGGTGAGCCTCCTCTTAATGTTTCAGTAGAACCAATGCAAACTGTCTTATCATCACCAAAATCAATAATAGGTAGAGGTTGGAAATCTACTCTTACAGACTTACTTGTTTTACAGTCAGCCAAATTTATAGCCTCTAGTGTGTATGTACCTCCGATGGGTACTGATAATTCTAATTGATTAGTATTGGGTATAGCATTGCCATTAAGATACCATTGAAGCCTATCAAATCTCTCTGCCTGACCTACTATCAAGAGAGGCGTACCTAAACATCCATTGATGACAGGAGGAAAGTCCTCTACATCTGGACTATCAAAAAACATAATCGTAACCGAGCTAGACGCTGAACAGCCTGTACTATTAGTCACGACCACTCTATATGTTCCTGACTCAGTCACATCAAAATTTCGAGTATCGGCATTATTTATTGGGTTGGTATCCGCATCTTTGAACCATTGATAAATAGTACCCTCGGACCCAGCATCAAGGTTTACCACCTCTCCCAAACACTTATTCTGATTAGGACCCAAATTAACAACAGGTTGAGAAACTTGAGATAAAACGATATCTTCGAAGGCTTGGCAATCTCTGTCAGTCAAAGCTATCACCCTATAAGTTCCTGGTTGAGTAACATTTAGACTAGAGTTATTTTCGTTGGGAATCACAACACCATTTCTCAACCAATTTATTGAATTAGCTCCGTTGATATTAGCAGAAATTTGGAAAGTTTCGCCTTCGCAAAATGATTGCTGATTGACTACATTTATAATAGGAAGTGGATAAATGACGACTTCCACTGAGGCAGATTTGGTACAACCGCTAGAATGTGTCACATCGACGACGTAAGTACCTGAAATGGTAGGATTAAGTGTCCTTCCTTGCCCTACCTGTGCCATAGATTCTTGAAGTGTCCACACATAAGAAGTACCATCAGCACCAGCATCTAAAACAATATTGTCTCCTACACATCCTTCTTTATCTTCACCCAAATCAATGGTAATGGGACAACAATTTCCTGGGGCCTCAAATAAATTAGTAGACACCAATCTACAAGTAGGTAAATCTGAAAATGAGGCTTCAACCGTGACTGGTAGTCCGTCAGAATCTAAATTTTCTAATATTATCGTTTGAGGGCTGCCTGTAATGGGAAAGGATTGCCCATTAATATCTATAGTTCCTGTCTCAGGAGCCATGTCATATTCTATAGTTAAGGTTTGATTAAAAAAATTGGTCGCTGCGATACAAGGTGATTGATCTCCAACTGTAATACCTGTGATACTACAAGCTGAATTGATTTTTATAGGCTTGAAGTCTTTGCTTATCGTATGACAACTTGCAGCAATAAAATCATTCAAATTAGTACCGATTAATGCATCTATCAGCACATCGGATTGAAAAACAATAGAGTAAAGCCTATAATCCCCAGGTGCAATAGCTCTAAAATCCGTGTCATCACCTATGTACAAGATATTGTCTTCTTGATCTGTTAATACAAAATAACTGACATAACTAGGACTTGGAGTTTCATCAATAATAATCACGTCTCCTGGACCTGATAGGTATTGCAAATTGATATTGGCTGGCAGGTTTTGACCAAATGCGAAAAAAACCAATACATACTCAGTACACTCTTGCAGTCTTGCATTAAGGGCGCTTGTCAATGTTACACCACCGCTACTTGCACGCGTAGTATTTGATGCAATAAATCTATTGCCACATGGATTGGCAGAAGGATTGTATGCACTTGACTGTATAGAAACCCAGTGTCTATTATTATTTGAGTTAAAACTGTAATCGCCTGTAGCTGTAACATAAATTCTCATGGTTTCGAGCCTTACTGTTTCTCGGGCGCATCCTACACCACCTGCCCCATTGATACCCACATCCCCCGATATACTGGCGGCAGTCACATTTCTATTGAATATCACGGCACTTCTACCCAAAACCTTAGTTACGTTTAAGTTTAGGGCATCATCGCCCATATCAGCTTCAACTGGGGCTACACTACACAATGTTGTGGAAGACGGCCTGCAATTTGAATTGATAGTGATATTAGCTGTCGTCACATTAAAAAACTTAAAGCACTCGAAATCCATACATTCTATCATGACGCGCACTTCTCCACTAGCTATAAAGTTTTCGGGTATAGTCACACTAGCTGTTCTCGATGCATAATTGATATTCTCAGCAATAATATGAGGGAAAGAAAAGCCACCATCTGACGAAAGTTTAATTCTCACATTGCTACATAGCGCATCACTTCCATTAGTATTCCAAGAAAAAGTAGCCATGGCACCCGCTTGAATCACAGTGCCTGGAGTGGGAGCAGTAACTACCAATGGTCCTGAATTTTCTACATTGATATTTATTTCATCATTGGCTACATTTCCTCCTTGCGTTGACAGATTCCTATTGTCTCTTAGAGCGACATTAAGGTTTATTTGCCTTGTTACAGAAGGAAGTATATCAAAAGGGTCAATACTTCCCGTCCTTAATGAAACAAGTCTGGGAAAATAGCGGAATGACTCCATAGTAGGTGGGTAGGATCTAAATAAAGGTGCACGGGCGTTTGAAGCAGCTTGTGTACCGACAAGTCCTTGTGTGGACGTACCTTGTCCATCTTCATCTATCTGCTCCCAACAGTAAGTGTGGACGTCATCATCACTCCACTCGCCCAATGCATTGACATAAAAAGGCGTATTTCGAGGCATTCTATAGTTGGGTACACCACAAGGATTAGCATCAACAGATGGTGGAGGATTACTTGAATCAGTAGGTCCACCACAAGAATTGCCCACAGTGTTGATGATATAGTTATGCATTTCTTCCATACTACCTATATGAAAGTAATTATCAGCTGCACCTGACCCAGGTATATTTTGATCAGCATTGCATAGACCATTATAAGACATGATAGTCGTTCCACTTCCTATCTCATAAGCTGTAGTACCTGATATGGCATCAGTACATGAGCTTCCCAATCCATTAAATGTATGGTTGGCCCCAAATTGATGTCCTAACTCATGAGCTAAAAGACTGATCCACCCTGCACCCGCATTAGAAAAAGAACCACTCCACCCTCCAGCTTTAGCGGTACCACCACCGAAGGAGTTATTATTACAAACACTACGTAAGAGGGCGACACCTCCGGTAGCCCAGCCATCCCCTGATTGATGGGTATGCAATACATGTCCTATATCATAAGAGTTTGAAGAAAAGTGCATATTGACAGCATTGCTAGCTTGCGGCACGCGGTCTAAAGCGGGGTTGAATATATCAGTCAAAGGATTAGTGTATCCTAGATAGATAAGTCCAGTTCTTGTCACTAATCTAAAACTCATCATACTATTGAAAATAGCATTGACTGAATTGATACTTTGAGTGACCACTGATCTCACGGCGTTATCAGTGCCACCATTGGCTTGGTAAAACTCTCCTGTCACTACGATAGCTACATTAAACTGATACCTTCTTTGTCCCATAGTTATCTGAGATCTAAGACCATTTTGATTAAAAGGTGATGGTTTTCTTATCATGTCGTCAATACTATGATCATGTCCACAGAACAAATCCATTTTAGGCAAATCTGGTTGAATCCCATATTCTACGATATGTGTGTTTCCACTGGATTGTTTCTCTGGAAAAATACAAACTAGACCGTCTCGTGTTAATAAAGTAGCATAAAAACCTACACTACTCAATGTCACAGCACCAGTAATATTTCCTTCAGATGAAACGATATCATAGGTGAGTATATGAGGTTTTTGCAATTTACTTTCTAAATCGAGAACGTCATTAGGTTCAGCTAAAAACTCAATATTCTTTCCCGCCACAGGTAGCGATAGCTTGAAGCTTGTTTCGATACCCTGATCTATGGCGTGATGATATATTTTTAAATAGTCTAAACTTATCTTTTCTCTGATTCCAGGAATGGGCGTAATAGGTTCAGGTGCTTGTGCTGCAGAGATTAAACTATTTAAAATTAATAGAAAAATGATGATGTAATAATTATTGATAGTTCGAAACATTGAATGTGATTTGTTCTGTTTTAAAAAGATTATATTCAATAAAGGGTAAAGATATGTAGAAATGATAAAACATCTACAAACTTAATATTATTTTTTTTAAAATTTGTAACAAATTTTATATTTATGAAAAAAATCCAAAATAAGTATGGGTTTCATATCAATGTCCTCCAATACAATGATTAACAAAATATTATATCATAATTAATATCATTTCAAATTTAACCAATATACTGAATATCAATTGTTTAAATAAGTTAAAATAATTATTTTGTTGAGATTGAGAACATAAAACAAAATTATCTATATAAAATGGAACTTGAATTGATTATCTTTGCGTTTTTTTTAGAAAATATACGATTTGCAAACATTTAAAGAGTTGGGCCTTGATCAAGATATCCTGAGGTCCTTAGAGGAGATAGGTTTCGAAACACCTACAGAAATCCAAAGTAAAGCCATCCCTACCCTACTTGCCGAAAAGCCTGATTTTATAGGTCTTGCACAAACAGGAACAGGTAAAACTGCCGCATTTGGTCTCCCATTAATTCACTTTTTGGACACTACCAATAAAAACATTGCCGCACTTATTTTAGCGCCTACCCGAGAGTTGGCTCAACAAATATCCAAAGAGCTCAATACTTTTGGTAAATACAAAAAAGGTCTGAGTATCCAAGTAGTGTATGGAGGCGCCTCCATAAGTACTCAAATAAGAGATTTAAAAAGAAATCCACCTCAAATATTAGTGGCCACTCCTGGTAGATTACAAGACTTGATAGACAGGAAAGCCGTTAAGTTGGATAATTTAGAATTTTTAGTATTGGATGAGGCTGACGAAATGCTCAACATGGGTTTTCAAGAAGCCATAGATAAAATACTGGAATCGACTCCTGAAGAAAAAACTATTTGGTTATTTTCAGCTACCATGCCGAGTGAAATACGTAAGATAGTTAAAACCTATATGGAGACCCCATTAGAGGTAAAGATAGCGGCTGAATCTAAAACTAATGTCAATATAGATCACAAATATATCTATGTCAATCGGCGAGATAAAAATGCAGCCATAAAAAGAGTGCTGGATTATCTGACAGATTTTTATGGTGTCGTCTTTTGTAAAACTAAAATGGATACTCAGGAACTGGCCGAGTATCTCGAATCTGAGGGTTACAGAGCTGACCCCTTACATGGTGATATGTCGCAAAGCCAGAGAGACGCTGTCATGGCGAAATTTAGAAATAAAACGAGCACTATTTTAGTAGCAACAGATGTAGCCGCTCGTGGTATCGATGTAGATTCATTGACGCACGTCGTTCATTTTTCGCTACCTGATAATCCTGAATACTATACACATAGAAGTGGACGTACAGCTCGTGCTGGAAAAAAGGGAACCTCTATAGCCATAGTTACACCCGAAGATGTGAGACGTATCAAGTTTTTTGAAAGAGTCGTAGGTGTAGGAATTCACCATATAAAAGTGCCTCTTCAGCATCAGCTATATGATAAAAAACTCGAAAAATTTGTTGAAAAATTGATGTCGGCAGATACGCTAGAAGTATCTGAAGAATTATTGGGTAAAGCACAAACTGAACTCGAATCTTTATCAAAAGAAGAACTTATTGGCAAGTTATTATCATTAGAATTCAATA
The DNA here is from genome assembly GCA_036782555.1 of Saprospiraceae bacterium. Lineage (GTDB taxonomy): Bacteria > Bacteroidota > Bacteroidia > Chitinophagales > Saprospiraceae > OLB9. The sequence goes on along the minus strand of DAIPYV010000036.1, from coordinate 3,257 downwards.
AACTTTATAAAAAGATAGAAAAAGATGATCTTAACTTACTCGTAGGTGATAAAGGTCAAAGAAGTGATAGAGGTGATAGAAGAGATAGAAGTGAAAGCCGTAGTGATAGAGGCGAAAGAGGGGGCGAAAGAAAAGAAAGAGGTGACAGCTCCGAGTCTAGAAGAGCTAAATCAAAAAACATAGGCAGCAATCCTCATATGGACACTTTTTATGTCAACATAGGAAAGGTAGATAATGTACATCCTGGAGTATTGGTCGATATATTGGCTGGTTATGCAGGATTAAACAAAAAACAAATCGGAGACATAGACATTCAAAAGCGTCACTGTCTGGTGGAAATCGACAAAAAATTTGCTAAAACACTTAACAGTGGAAAAATCTTGAAATATAGAGGTCGCAGGATAACCATTAAACAAGAAGAATTTAAATATTAATATTTTTTTATGCAGTCAATCAGAAATATAGCCATCATTGCCCACGTCGATCATGGTAAAACTACACTAGTGGATAAAATCATACATGAGTGCAAGGCCATGGATGATAGAAAAGATACTGGCGAACTCATATTGGACAATAATGATTTAGAGAGAGAAAGAGGTATTACTATCCTCTCCAAAAATGTTTCTGTAATGTACAAAGGGGTCAAAATCAATATCATAGATACACCTGGTCATGCCGATTTTGGTGGCGAGGTAGAGCGTGTACTCAATCTTGCAGATGGCGTATTATTATTAGTAGATGCTTTTGAAGGTGCGATGCCCCAGACCCGTTTTGTATTGACCAAAGCCATAGAACTAGGCCTTAAGCCCATCGTTGTCATTAATAAAGTAGATAAAGAAAACTGTCGCCCTGAAGAAGTCCAAAGTGATGTCTTTGACCTTATGTTCAATTTAGGGGGTTCAGAAGAACAGCTAGATTTTGTAACTTTGTTTGGATCTTCGCGTGATGGATGGATGAGTTTTGATCCAGAAGTAAAAACTAAAGATATTTTACCTTTGCTTCAAGCTGTGATAGATGCTATACCTGAAGCCCCTTATCAAGAAGGACCAGTCCAAATGGGTATTACATCATTAGATTTTAATGCTTTTCAAGGTCGTATAGCCATAGGACGTGTGTATAGAGGAGACTTAGAAGAAAATAAAGACTACATACTGTGCAAAAGTGGTGGTGTCAATAAAAAAATAAGAATCAAAGAGCTTTTTGTTTTTGAAGGTTTGGGTAAAGCCAAGGTATCTAAAGTCAGAAGTGGTGACTTGTGTGCGGTAGTAGGTTTAGAAGATTTTGAAATCGGAGACACCATCGCTGATGCAGTTCAACCAGAAGCCCTACCAAGAATAGCCATTGATGAGCCTACGATGAGTATGTTGTTTACGATAAATAATTCTCCATTCTTTGGAAAAGAAGGAAAATTTGTGACTTCAAGACACTTAAGGGAAAGACTATACAAAGAATTAGAGAAAAACTTAGCTTTAAGAATAGAAGACGGAGAAACAGAAGATAAATTTAACGTCTTTGGAAGAGGTGTTCTTCACTTGAGCGTACTCATAGAAACTATGAGGCGTGAAGGGTATGAACTTCAAGTAGGAAAACCGCAAGTCATTATCAAAGAGATAGATGGACAAAAACATGAACCTGTAGAAAATCTTGTAATAGATGTCCCTGAATCATCAGCTGGAAAAGCCATAGAATTAGTGACTCAGCGTAAAGGTCAACTCAAAGTTATGGAACCCAAAGGTGATGTTCAGCATCTAGAGTTTGAAATACCATCAAGAGGATTAATAGGTCTAAGAAACAATATATTAACAGCAACAGCTGGTGAAGCTATAATGACACATAGATTTATAGAATTCCAGCCTCATAAAGGAGATTTACCTGCAAGGTTTAAAGGAGCCATGGTTTCTATGGAGCAAGGTCAGGCACTTCCATTTGCCATTGATAGATTACAAGATAGAGGGAAGTTTTTTATCGATCCAGGAGAACAAGTGTATGTTGGGCAAGTGGTAGGTGAAAATTCAAGAGATAATGACTTGGAAGTCAATATTATAAAAGGTAAAAAATTAAATAACATGAGAGCTTCCGGCTCTGATGATAATGTAAAAATAGCACCAAAAATCCAATTTTCACTAGAAGAAGCTATGGAGTATATCCGTGATGATGAATATTTAGAGGTGACACCTCTCAACTTAAGAATGCGTAAAATCAATTTTAGGCCATCTTAAAACCGATACCACTATATTAAAAATGGACTTCGCTGAAAAACCTAAAAAATATTGGTCAGCCGACGAGGCAAAGATAAATATTCAAAGGTATTGTGTCTACCAAGACAGGTGTCACCGTGAAGTCCGCACTAAGCTACTCGAGCATGGGATTTATGGAGATCTTTTAGAAGAATTAATAACTGAACTCATTCAGGAAAATTTTCTAAATGAAGAAAGGTTTGCTAAATCTTATGCTCGAGGAAAGTTTAGAATGAAACAATGGGGACGCAATAAAATAAAACAAGAACTAAAATTGCGACAAGTATCCAATTACTGTATCAACATAGCTATCCAAGAAATAAATGAAGAGGAATACTTAGAAACTCTCAAAACTATCCTTATCAACAAAGAAAGATTAACAAAATTTAAAAACGGTTGGGACCGAAAGAAAAAACTCACCGATTATGCTCTAAGCAAGGGGTATGAATACGAATATATCGCGTCACTCCTTTAACAGCATTTCGAAAGGGGACCACAGCAAGACAATTTATCTGAAGTATGGGTGTCATCATTGGATGTATTGATGGGCAAGTTACATTCTTCTCGTGCTAAACAATCCGTATGCTTTTGAGTCAACAAAAAATATTTTCCATCATAATCAAGGCCATACTTCCCTATAGTATCTCCCTGGTACTCCACTTCAATATCCCAATTTTCCAATTGTAAGACCTTTTCAGAAAGTTCTATTATCTTAATCAATTTTTCTGGATGTAATCTGTGATCATAATCATCTGCATTCCACAATTGAAAATTAATGACGGTTTCCTCTCTCACAGTTCCACCACAATCTATAAAGTGCTTGACTAATTTACCCACCTCTGTCACATGAAAATGACCTGGGACCCATTCTCCATTGGGCAACTGAAAACCGATAGTTAACGATTCATTCAGTATTCTTTTAACTTCTGAAAGTTTCATATCATTATATTTAACCCGCATTATGCATTAGAAAATCTATTCCGAAGCTAAACTGCTGCAAATCAGAAGCTTCGCCTATTT
>DAIPYV010000035.1:0-23985 GCA_036782555.1 Saprospiraceae bacterium | reverse complement strand
TGGCTAAAAAACATAAAACTAAGCCTGGCCTTGTAGAGAGATTCGAGGCTATTTGCAATAGAAAAGAGATTTGTAATGCTTTTTCAGAACTCAATGACCCCATAGATCAACGTCAAAGGTTTGAAAGCCAATTGGAACTGGGTAAACGTGGTGATGAAGAGGCGATGGTTTTGGACGAAGACTTTTTGCGAGCCATAGAATACGGTATGCCACCCACGGCAGGTTTGGGAATAGGTATGGATAGGTTAGCTATGATCATGACCAATCAAAATTCTATACAAGATGTACTTTTCTTTCCGCAAATGAAGCCAGAAAAATCCTAATGGCGAGGCCATTTCTTTATGCTTTAGCTGCCGTTAGAGCCATCATAGTTTTTGGAGCTATGATTTTATACATGTTGACATATGCATTTTCATGTATATTCGTATCCCATAGCAAACAAAGAGCACTCAATTTGAGATCTCACTTTTTAAAATATGTGACATTGCCTATCCTCAATATTCATGTGGAGATGAGAGGTGAGTGGCCTGTGGGCAATGCCCTCTATGTAGCCAACCACCGTTCTTTTGCGGATCCATTAGTGATTTGTAAATATTTACAAGCCTTTGTCATCGCCAAAGCTGAGGTCTCTGGCTATCCCATTATCAACAAAGGAGCGGAGCTGACTGGTGTGATATGGGTGGACAGACAGGATAAAGATTCTCGTACAGCGACCCGAGATGCGATGGTAGAGACTATCAAAAGTGGTTATAATATTTTGGTGTATCCTGAAGGTACTGTGGGAACACAAAAGCTAACACTACCCTTTAGAAAAGGTACTTTTATAGAAGCGGCCAAATTTGGTATTCCTGTCATCCCTATGGCCATTGAATACAAAAGCCCGCGAGATCTATGGGTATTAGAAAAGTTTATCCCACAGTATCTCTATCAATTTTCTAAGTGGCGCACGGATGTCAAATTGGAAGTAGGAGTACCCATAAAAAGTACTGACGGTCAGGAATTACATCAATTGGCCCAGTCATGGATAGATTACCACTTGGCCCAAATGCAAAAAGGGTGGAGTGAAAGTTTTGGTGCATTTTCATCATCTACAAAATGAATATAAGCTCATTTCTATGCGTAAAGATATTTTATGTAAAGGGAAAATATCCAAAAACTAATTCGGTTTTTGTAACCATTTTGGATTAAAAGCGTTTTCATTCTATTGAATAAATTAAATTTGATATGTTGAAATCTATGATTACTGTGTTCATTATGTGTGGATGTTTTGCTTTTAGTTTTGGTCAAAATACGCCAACGACGCCCACCGTTGAGGAAATCCAACAGCAATATGAGTCAAAGTCCAAAAAAGCTAAATCTCAAGAGGATAAAGCATTGGAAACAGCCACAAAAATGGCTAATGAGCTGAAGTTAAATGAAAACCAAAAGAACAAAATATACAATATTGTGCTCAAAACTGACAAGGAAATCTCTACTATCAATAAAAGCAAAATGTCGGTAAGAGAAAAGTCTATAGCCATAAATAAAGCTAACAAAGAAAGACTTAATGCTTATGAAAAAATCATGACACCACAACAGTTTAAAACTTATAGGCTTTCATTTCCTTGATGAGATTCATTGGCTTTTTCTAATACTCGCTGATATTCTCTTAATCTAAATTCTGTCAACAATCCTATAGAAAACTCAATGCCGGCTATCAATGTTATGGGGATAGCAGTGCCCATTATGATGGATTTCTGTGCCATAAACATTCCTATAAAGGAAACAAAACTCCCTATAATAATTAAGTAAATATACCTTCTCCTATTAATATTTTTTTTATCGATTCTATACTTAGTGAAATCCATTTCTTCTAATATGATTTCTTGGCTCACGATAGGGCTCTTTTTGAAAAATTTATGTTTATTGCCATAGAGATATACCATAAAGATACCTTTTCCCACACAATATACAAAGAAAAGAATGAAGCCCAAACTCAAATAGTAGAATCCAGGTGTAGTGGTAAAATTTTGAAGACCTATGGCTGATATTAAAAGGAACATACCTATAAATATATAAAAATAGGCAGCAAGAATATCACCTTTGTATAAGATTCTCGATTTTTCTATCATCTTATTTGACTATTTGATCTATAAGGTCATCATCAGCTTGGTGTGGCAAAGTGACTTTTAAGAGCGGATCGCTTTCCATGGCACGTTTAATGGCAAATATGGCTTCTTTATTGCGCGCCCAACTGCGTCTTGCTATACCATTATTGACATCCCAATGAAGCATGCTTTTTATGTTTTTGGAAGATTGTGAGCTGCCGTCGATGACCATACCGAAACCACCATTGATGACTTCTCCCCATCCGACGCCACCACCATTATGCAGAGAGACCCATGTGGCTCCTCTGAATGCATCTCCTACAAAATTGTGTACTGCCATGTCAGCGGTAAACTGTGATCCATCATAAATATTCGATGTCTCTCTATAAGGAGAGTCTGTACCTGATACATCGTGATGGTCTCTACCCAAGACAATGGGCCCTTTTAATAATCCTTTTTTTATAGCTTTATTAAAGGCTTGGGCTATAGCTATTCTGCCTTCAGCATCTGCATAGAGAATTCTTGATTTAGACCCTACTATAGGCAGGTTATTTTTTGCATTTTTTATCCAAATTATATTGTCATTAAGTTGACCTTTGATTTCTTCTGGTGCTTTTTTGTACTGTTTTTTGAGTACTTTTTCCGCTATTTTGTCAGTGAGATATAAGTCTGACTTCTTTCCAGAGAGACATACCCATCTGAATGGCCCAAATCCATAATCAAAACACAATGGCCCTAAAATATCTTGGACGTAAGAAGGGTATTTGAAAGTACCTTTTCGTTTGTCCGAATAGACATCAGCACCGGCTTCCGCCGCTTCTTTTAGAAAGGCATTACCATAGTCCCAAAAATACATACCCCTACTACAAAGTGTATTGATGGCTTTGACGTGTTTTTTGAGTGTGGACCTGACTTCAGTCATAAACTTTTGTTTGTCCTTGGCTAACAGCTCTTTGGCTTCTCCAAAGGTATAACCAGCCGGGCAGTATCCCATGTCATCTATGTTATGGAGCGATGTTTGGTCAGAACCCAATTCAATTTTGAGTGAACGTCTGACAGCAGCTTCCCAAAAGTCCACAATGTTTCCGTGATAAATCAAAGCGATGGCCTCATGAATGGCTTTAGATTTTTCTATTTGGTCTATTAGTTTATCCAAGTCTGTAAAAACATTTTCAGATGAGATGTAGCCATCTGTTATTCTTTGTTGGATGGCATCATTGTCCACTTCAGCTATTACACCTACTGCACCTGTGATGATGGCAGCTATAGACTGAGCGCCTGACATACCACCTAAACCCGAAGTGACGAATACATTGCCTCTAAGATTATCCTGCCCAAGGCCCATACGCCTTCCTGCATTAAGCAAGGTGATGGTTGTGCCATGTACTATACCTTGTGGCCCGATATACATAAACGACCCCGCTGTCATCTGCCCATATTGAGTGACACCTAATGCATTGTATTTATTCCAGTCGTCTTTGGAAGAATGGTTGGGTATCATCATGCCGTTGGTGACGATGACTCTTGGAGCATTTTTATGTGAAGGGAAAAGTCCCATAGGATGCCCCGAGTACAGCACTAAAGTCTGATCATCTGTCATTTGTGCCAAATAAGCCATGGTGAGACGGTATTGTGCCCAGTTTTGGAACACGGCACCATTGCCACCATAAGTGATGAGCTCTTCAGGGTGTTTGGCTACTTTGGGGTCAAGATTGTTTTGTATCATCAACATGATAGCTGCCGCTTGTTTAGATTGGGCTGGATAACTTTCTACAGGTCTGGCATGCATGGGGTAGGAGGGCATATACCTATACATGTAAATACGACCGTAGGTATTGAGTTCTTTGTAAAATTCCTTGGCTAAAATAGCGTGATGTTCTTCTTGAAAATATCTAAGAGCATTGCGTACAGCCAATTTTTTATCATCTTTACTAAGGGATTTTATGACTCTTTTAGGCGCATGAGACACATTTTTAGTTCGAGTTTTAGCCTCGGGTAGTTCTATAGGTATGCCATTTAATATTTCTTGCCGAAATGGGTCTTTCATATATATAATTCTATTTGGTTAAAGTTATTTTTATAATAGTCTAAAGAGAGAAAAGTTCAATTATTTTTGTGCAAATAAATACCATTTGATGGATCTTCAAGTTTTGATTTTTATAAATGATTGGCATCATAATTTAGCTCAAATATTTTATTTGTTCATAGTACTCAGCGATTCTTTCATCTAATATCACATCTTTGGGTTGAAGTGGCTGTTTGAGGATGATTCCATCAAAAGTTTTGCATCGACTCAAGGCTACATATGTTTGACCACTTTCAAATGCACCTCTCCCCATATCAATTATGACTTTTTCAAATGTTTTTCCTTGACTCTTATGAATCGTTATAGCCCATGCCAGTTTGACAGGATACTGTTGAAAGGTTCCTACCACTTGAGTAATAATTTTAGAAGGATCATTGGTGTCTTTGTCGTATTTCAGGACCTCCCAAGTATCTTTTTCTAAAGTGATAAATTGTCTTTCCTTGTATTCATCTTCTATAGCTACTTGGACCTCATCAGGTGCGCAAACAGTTACAATGCCTATAGTACCATTGACATAGCGTTTTAGTGCATCGTTTTTTACAAACATGACCTGAGCGCCCTCTTTTAGTACAAGATTATAATCAGTGGGAAATAACTTAGGATCAAAGCTTCCAGTTATTGTACCAGCATATGTAAATAAAGGTGTTTGCAAAAGCCTTAGTTCTTGTTCATTGATTTTTTGAGCGATGTCATTGCGACTACATAGCGTTATATAAAAACTTTTTTCTTCGGGTACAGGAAGATAACGTTCGTTAATAGTGAGTATATCATCAAAATCGCAAGCATTAGTACGGATATTGTCAAGTAGATTGATGAAAAATCTTTCGTCTTGTCTGTACACATGATGCAGCTCTATCATTTTGAGGTCGATGTAATGCATGATGTGAGCTGCAAAAAAATATGGGGATGTGTAGGTGGTCATAAAATATTGCTTCTCAAAAGGTGTAGATACTACAGGAGGCAACTGAAATAAATCGCCAAAAAAAACCATTTGTACACCTCCGAATGCTCTATTAATACCTCGATTTACTCTCAAAAACCAGTCAATATTATCTATCATATCTGCACGGACCATACTGATTTCGTCTATTATTACGAGGTCAATGTTGCAATAAAGTCTGTAATTTTTTCTTTTGACAATTTCTGTTCTATCCATGAGCTTGGGAGGAAATCCAAAAAAAGAGTGAATAGTTTGCCCTCTTACATTGAGTGCCGCTATTCCTGTAGGTGCTAGTACTACGACTTTTTTGCGCGTCGTATTCCTAAATACTTGAAGTAAAGTGGATTTTCCGGTTCCAGCCCTGCCGGTGATGAATAGATGGTCAAGCGTATATTCCAATTGGTCTAATACACCTTTAAATTCATGGGACAAAGCAATAGGATTGTTCATCTAAAGGTATTTATCGCCTTCCATATTTTCTTTTGTAATCAGGTCTAAAGCCGAGTCTTAAGGTGAGTTGTAAGATATTGGGTGTAGTATCTACATTGATCATACCATCTAAATTTTCCCAAGTCAAAGGTGTCCTGAAATAATAGGAAATAATGGGTGTTATAGTCCACAAATCACTGATGCCAATATCCATACCTAACCCGATACCTGCTCTAAAGGTCACACCTGATGGCATCTGAGGTGTATCGATACCACTCTCGGCCATCTGACCACTCACGTTGTGATAACTTAATCCTGGTGTAAAATGAATAAAAAGCCCTTTATCAATCGTACCTCCTTGTTTTGAAAAAGTAGGACAGTCGCAATCATTGCCCATGTCCAAGGCATATATGTGGGTGTGGAAATTAAAATGAAAATCTGACAACGTCAATTGACTGATGGGGCCGGTAGAATAAGATATTGTATGACGGGCATAGGCTATCTCTGGCATAAATTCTATACGTTTTTTCTTAAGCCGCATCCAATAGTCTATACCACCTTCAAATCCGTTCGTGAACATTTGCCCTCGTGTGTTATATTTATTATTGAATGGTGTGTCCCAAGTCCCAAAGCCTGTATTATTGTATTTTGCTCTAACACCAAACTGCGCATATGAAGGTGTGTATATAATTAATAGCAAAATAGAAATGCCCAAAACTCGAATAAACCATGTCATATCTCCAAATTTTATAAATCAAATTGTTAAACGCATGAATAGGTCTTTTGGTTTTTAGTTGTGATGTTAATATCTTCTTCAGGCTTTGATTTTTTAATTTTGTACTTTAATAAGTTTTGATTTTCTTTTTGTAAAACTTAAATACTATATTTAGCTTCAAACCCGGATTATGTAATAGCGCCAGACCACAATCTATACTTTTTTAATTCATATAAACAAAAAGAGCCTGTAAAAATTACGAGCTCTTTTTATAATGGGTTATAATATTTAATTATTGGCGAGGTATAAGATTAAATTCTACTCTTCTGTTTAATGCACGGCCTTTTTCATTATCATTTGTAGATACAGGTCTTGAATCACCAAAACCTGAATGACTCAATCGACTTGGTGATACACCTCTTTGAAGTAAATAGTCATAACAAGACCTCGCTCTTCTTTCAGATAGACTTTGGTTAAAACTAGGACGGCCCACATTGTCAGTATGCCCACTGATTTCCATGACGAAGTCTGGATATCTTTCCAAAATATCCACTATTTGGTTAAGCACAAGGAAAGATGCTGTTTTTAAGTTGGCACTTCCAGTTTCGAATTGTACAGCTTGCATGGCTATCTCAAGCGTTTTTTTGTCTTCTTGTTTGATTTCAGGACAACCATCATTGGCAACAGTCCCAGCTACATTAGGACATTTGTCTCTATGGTCGGGTATGCCGTCACCATCAGTGTCAGGGCAACCCTCATAAATTCTTAGGCCAGGTTTATCCGGGCATTTATCTTTATGGTCTGGAATCCCATCACCATCTCTATCTGGACAGCCATTAGTACTTGCCGGCCCCGCTACATTCGGGCATTCATCCTCATCATCTGGTACGCCATCACCATCACTGTCAACTTTTTTCTTTTCTGGACATCCTTTATTTGATTTAGGGCCTGGCACATTGGGGCATTCGTCAATATTGTCGGGAATCCCATCACCATCAGTGTCAGGACATCCATCAAACTCTTTTAATCCAGACACTTCTGGGCATTTATCTTTATAGTCCGGGACACCGTCACCATCTTTGTCAGGGCAGCCATTGTGTTCTGGAGCTCCAAATTCATTCGGACATAAATCTAAGTGGTCTGGTATGCCATCGCCATCAGAGTCTTTTGGAGTTTCATCTTTTTTCTCTGCCGGCTCTTTGGGTTGACCAATCAGATAAGTAAATCCTAACCCATGTTGGAAATTATTTCTATTGTCTGCTAACGCATATCTAAATTCTGATTGCCACGTTACAAAAGCGTGATCTGCCAATCTTATATGAATTCCTAGGCCTACAGGTATTTGGGCATTAAATATTCCTTCTATTTCATAAACGCCACCTAAGCCCCCTACAACATAAGGCACTATTCTACTTGAACTGTCAGAAAGGAAGTATTGTAATTGTGCATCCAAACTAAATATTTGTTTTTTTAATATATTTATAGTGTCAAGATGGGATTCTACAACACCATACCTGAATGGAACATTTAGTGCTAATTTTTCTCCTAATACTCTTTGATAGCCTAATTCAAATCCATGTTTATAATCATTAAAATTTGAAAAATTACCTCCATTTGTGGTTTGATAGTCCAAAAAATATTTTTTAAAGACAACTCCCGATTTGTAAGCATTGTTTTGTGCTGATAAGGTACCTATGATAAGGCCCAACACACCTAATATCAAGCAAAATTTTTTCATTATAAAAATGTATTTTATTTTAATAATACTAAATAAGAGGCAAAAATACATAAAATTAATTTATAATATGTATCTTTTTTTAGTAAAATTTTAAAAATTAATAAAAAAACTCACTTTAGGTATATAATTTTTTCTTTTCATAATTTACTTTTGTTTTTTATGGTAGTTTGATGTATCATTTACATCTTAGTCTCGTCTCATTAATATGTCTCGGTTTTGAACTTAAATTTTTTATATCTATTTATTATTATTTACTAAACTATTTTTATTTTCTTTTTTCATAAATTAATAAACTCAATGAAATTTTTACAACACTTATTTTTCGCTTTCTTCTTGATAGTTTTGATTGTTTCTTGTTCCAGAAATCCTGTCACTGGTAAAAGAGAATTTTCCATAATGTCCGAAAGTCAAGAGGTGGCCATGGGAAAACAATATGATCCTTCTATCGTGGCACAGTTTGGGAGATACGATAGACCTCAGATGCAGTCATTTATAGAATCCAAAGGTAAGGCAATGGCAGCCATATCTCATAGACCCAATTTGCCTTATGAATTCAAAGTTTTGGATAGTCCTGTTGTTAATGCTTTTGCTGTACCAGGAGGTTATGTTTATTTTACAAGAGGCATAATGGCTCATTTTAATAATGAAGCTGAGTTTGCCGGTGTATTGGGTCATGAAATTGGCCATATCACTGCACGGCATTCAGCTCGCCAAGCCACTAGACAGACCTTAGCCCAAGTCGCATTTATAGGAGGTATGATAGCTAGTCCTGAATTTAGAAAGTTTGGTGATGTAGCACAACAAGGTTTAGGTCTTTTATTGATGAGTTACTCCAGAGATCACGAAAGAGAGTCGGATAAATTAGGGGTAGAATATAGTACAAAAATCGGATATGATGCCAAAGAAATGGCTGGGTTTTTTAATACCTTAAAAAGATTAAGTGATGGTCAAAATATGCCTACATTTATGTCCACGCACCCTGACCCAGGTGAAAGACACTTGACTGTCGGTCGTTTAGCTGCAGAAGCTCAAAAAGAGCAAAATTTGCAAAATTTTAAAATCAATAGAGAAAGCTATCTAAAATTAATAGATGGTACGGTGCATGGTGAAGACCCACGTCAAGGGTTTGTAGAAAATAATGTATTTTATCATCCGGAAATGAAATTCAGATATGATATCCCTAATGGATGGAAAACTGTCAACTCTCCAGCACAAGTGCAAATGGCACCAGATGATGGTAAAGCCTTGATGATATTGACATTAGCCGAGGGAAGCGATTTAAATACAGCAAAAAGCAATGCCATTGAAAAAAATAAATTTCAAGTAGTGGAAAGTACTAACATTACTGTAAATGGTCTCCCAGCCATCGCTATGATATCAGAAGTATTGTCGGAGGCTGGACAAGAACAACAACAACCGACGCTTAGAGTATTGACTTATTTAATTCAATACAATGGACTTATCTATAAAATGCATGGTCTTAGTTCTAAAGCAGACTTCAATAATTATTTTTCATCTTTTCAGAATACAATGAAAAGTTTTAAACAATTAACTGATACTAATATGCTAAATAGACAGCCGACAACTATTAAAATTGTGACGGTAAATAATACGACTACATTACAACAAGCATTAAATTCTTTCAATATGCCATCTTCACGTCATAAAGAACTTGCAATATTGAATGGTATGGAACTTAATACTTCTATTTCAGCGGGTACTATGATAAAGATATTAGGAGGAAGTTTATAAACAATTAAAATCACTTAAAAATTATCTTCTGAAAATTCATTCAGGTAGAATTAAGTTGGATTAATGATGGTACACAAATAATAAAGCGAGGCATTAAAGTCTCGCTTTTTTATCTTTACAAAGTTATCAATGGTAATACTTGTATATTTTATATTTGGTGTGGCTTTGAGTTTATCAGGGAGAGATATCCCATTATTTTTTCTTATTGACTTTATCTAAATGTTCTGCACCTTTGATGTCAAGGGTCTTGGCTAGTTTTGAAATTTTATTCAGGTCTATTTTGCCTGTAAATGACATCATAGTGAAATTATCAGTCGCTCCGACTACTAATAGAAGTTCTGTTATCGTTTTGTTACTTTCTTTTGTTACAAAACGTACATTAGAGCCTTTATCTTTTACAGTCATTAATTCTTCATAACCATTGGCATTCAGTCTTTTATTAGCTTCATTATAGGTAGCTAATGTCTTTTTAGTGGTACTCATGATTTTTAATCCTTTGAGGTCTTTGACTAAGTCGGTAAATTCATCATTAGAATCACCATTATTAGTACCTTTAGCAAACATTTGAAACATTTTAGGTCCTACAAACACTACTGAGAAGTCTTCGTTTTTTTGGTAATCGTTAAATAGTTTTTCGATAGCATCAGTTTGGGAATAAGATAGATATCCAGATAAGAGGATTATAAAAATAGAAAAAATGTTTTTCATAAAGGGTTAATTTGAATTTTAAATAAATTTTCGTGATTTTCTAGTGGAATTAATTGCTCAATATATTGCCCGCATTGAGATGCATTATGTTTTCTTTAAATACATTTTCACTTTTTTGGTATTTGTAAGAAAGCAAAGCTAATGCCTCCATGGTCACTTTGTAAGCCTCTTCAGGATCTTCTATTTCGTAGACCAATGTATCTTTAGAAATGTCATTATTTACTTGATTAAATAGGAAAAGACTACCCAAAACCAAAGCAAAAATAGCTGCGGCTGCATATGCCCATTTTTTTAAAGTAAAGATCCTGCCACCAGTGGCTTTATCATTTACATTAGGTTTTTCTAAAGTATTGGATTTTATGCTTTTATGTAATTCCAAATAATCAAAATAGGCGGCGTACGTTCTTTGGTCTTCGGATATATTCTTGTCTGTAAAGTAAGCTTTTAATATTTCTTCTTCCTCTATTGTTGTAGAGCCCATCCAAAATTTTTCAAGCAAATTATCTATAGGTAAATTATTTGAAGATGAAGTATTATTGACCACACCTAAATAATCAAATAAATCCTTAAATACTAAATGTTCGGCAGCTATATCTGATGAAGAAAAATAGTTTTTTAATAATTGCTCCTCTTTTAATGAAGATACGCCATCCCAATATTTATTGAGTATGGCATCTATATTATTTGTATCTGAATCGTTAATTTTAGATAGGGCCTCAAAAGTAACAAACATAGGTGTGAAAGCCAAATGTTCTTTTTCTACGGCATTTGAAAGGAAGTAGGACTTTAAAATTACTTCTTCATCTAATGATGTCTCCGTTTCCCAGTATTTATTCAATAATATATCTATGTCAGGTCTCATACCTTTTAAAATTCTTTTTTAATAATGCTTCCTTCAGGCTTTTTCTTGCTCGGTGCAAACTTACTTTGACAAAATCTAATGAATTTTCTGTGATTTCAGCTATTTCTTTATAGGTATATCCCTCTACATCTCTTAAATGAACTATTTGTCTTTGCTGTTCTGGTAATTCATTCACCATTTTTAAAACAATATTCATTCGCTCTTTCTGTTCAATATCTATATCTACAGAATTATTTTTGTCTTTTATATTGAAATAGCCATCAATGTCATCCATCTTGACTTTTTTACCTCTTATTTTATCTATTGCCATATTGCGCGTCACTGTCATACACCATGCTTCTTTATTTTCAAGCGCTTCAAATTGGTCACGTCGGTTCCAAATTTTTATTAGAAGTTCTTGCATGATATCTTCTGCATCGTGCACATTGCCCACAATATTTAGTGCAAATCTATACAACTTGTCCTTGTAGGGTAAGTTAAACAAATTAATTTTGTCGGTATTCATAAGTTACTATTTTGTGACGTTTACTATCAATTAATTGTTACATCCAACATAATTTTTTTTTCAAAATGTATGTGACTTTAAATTAGAAAAATCGTCTCACTATGTTGGAAACTATTTATAAAAAACTGCAAAGTAAATTATTTATTATGATTTTAACAAATATATTATTTAAAAATTGACATAATAAGTTACTGTATATACTAATTATTTTTAATATAATGCAAAATCTTACATAAAGTTTGATTTACTTTTACTACCTTTGTAACTCTAAGTCAAAATAATTATAAAAGTGAGAGCTCTACCTAAGATATTATTTTTGTCAATTTTTACGTTAATAATGAGCGCCTATGACTTATTAGCGCAATGTATATATTCGGAACGAACTACAATAACTGATCTTAATAATGGTCGTTCGGATACCACTTTGGTGACAATTATAATAGAAGGCACCGAGGTTAATGATTTAAGTCATGATGACCAAGGCGTATGTGGCGTTCAATTGGAGTTCACACATCCCTTTGTTAAGGATTTGGCTATAGAGCTGATATCTCCTGCTGGACAAGTTGTTAGATTAGTAGGTGGCACTATCAGACCATCTAACACACCTTTTATAAGATGGAATGTGACATTCGTACCTTGTGCCACGACCGCCAATCCTGATTTTGGGTTTTCTGAAATATGGGAGAATGATCAATCATGGCAAAGCTTTACCAATTATAATGGACAGTACTACCCGCATCTTGGCTGTCTTGAAAATTTTAATATGGGGAGTGTAGATGGTAGTTGGACACTTCGCTGTATTGATTTCGAGGATGGAGGTCAAGGTACATTGATAAGCGCAGCTCTGATATTTTGTAATGATGAGGGTATCGATTGTTCCGTTTGCTCTTTAGATGCGGGCTCTTTTTCCCAGACTTCGATTGAGAGTTGTCAAGGAGATACTTTATTAGATAATTCATTCGAAAAAATATATGAGAGTTTTCCACCAGATTCAACTAAGTATATTTACACAAATATTATTTTTAATGGAGATTCAATTTTAAGATACGATACCGTTCCGCTACCTTCTTTATGGACATCTGGTCGCTACACTGTTTGTGGTCTTCAATACGCAATAGTAGATTCCACCTATATACCAACCCTTGGAGAAGATTTTACCCCAGAAAGCTTAAGTAATTATTTTTTTGAAAATGGAGTTTGTGCTGCTCTAAGTCAGAATTGTTTGGATATAATCATTAACCCATCATTAGAGCCTATATTTTTAGACACCACTATTTGTGCGGGTGATTTATTAATTGTAGGTGATGAAATTCTTTATTTGCCCGGAGTATATAATGTATTGATTCCTAATGAGCCTTGCGATTCTCTCGTAGTAGTTACATTACATCATTATGAGTTTGACATTCAAATCCAAGGTGATAAAACTGAAATAAGCTGTACAGATACAGAACTTAGTTTGAGCGGAGCGTATTTAGGAAGTAATTTTACAAATTTATCTTATCAATGGAGCACTGAAAATGGTCTTATCATAAATGGAAATACTCAAGAAGAGGTTCTTATCGGTTCAAGCGGGCTGTACACGCTCATCATGTCAGGTGCGTTTAATGAGTTAACTTGTTATGATACTGTACAAATTACCATCGTCAGAGATGAGACTTTTCCGGTATTAACAATTGAAAGCGATACTTTAACTTGTAAAAACAATAGCGTAGATATACGGCTTTATTCATCTATTCCTCTTATAAATGAGGATTGGGAATCTACTAATGGTGCGTCATTCATCGTGAATCCATCTGGTATTACGACTTCGGATAGTGGCATGTATATCGTTGAGGCTAGGGGAGAAAATGACTGTGTTGTGACTGATTCTATATTTGTAGCTATAGATACGATTTTTGTAGATATTTCTTTTGAAGTTGACACGTTAACATGTTTTGTAGATACAGTTTTCATAATAAGTCAAGGAGATATCTCAACCAACTATTTGTTTTTATGGGAAGGCGTTGATATTACACAACAAAATGTTCGATCACCATGGATTACAAATCCCGGTATTTATCAACTGAACGTAATTAATAATGATAATGGGTGTCAGCGTACATTTAATGTGCCAGTACTATCTGAACAGAAAAGACCACAGGTTACGGATTTTAATGTAGATACTCTTACTTGCGAAAATCTCATTGTCGAACCCAATTTTGATGTTGACGTACTCATATCAAATTTTTCCTGGATGGGAGCCGACTTATCATCTAATGAAGCAAAGCCACAAATATCAAGTCCGGGTATTTATACTGTTACATTCGTGTCATCGATAAATAGTTGTGATACGACATTTAGCTTTGAAGTTATCCAAGACACTCTTCTACCCGAAATAAGCGTTAAAAATGATACCTTGACTTGTGATGTGGATTCCATTTTATTGTCATTAAATATAGTATCTCCATTTAGATCTGTAGCTTGGTCTGGACCTAATGGCTTTGTGAGCCAGCTTCAAAATCCCAAAGTATCAGAGCACGGCAGATATTTTATTACGGTCACGGGATTAAATGGATGCCATATACGAGATAGTATTGATATAATAAAATCTTTAGATTTTCCTTTTGTAGTTTTCGAATCAGATAGTCTCACTTGTGCTGAGGACACAGTTATGATACGCATCGTTCAGGAAGATGGATTATACACTTACGAGTGGTCAGGGCCTGATCTATTAGACAAAGATATGCGTCAACCAAAAATTACATCTCCTGGTTTATATCGTGCCACTGTAACAGATATCAGTACAGGCTGCAAGGACACTTATGAGGTGGAGGTGATAGATTATCGGATATTTTCTGATGTACAACTAGTAGTCCCAGAACTAAAGTGTACGGAGGATAGTGTTCAGGTTTTGCTGCAAAATATAGACACTAAGTCTATGGTTTACTTCATTAATGGAAATAGGATAGATGAGTTGTCTCCTTTTGTGTCGCAATTAGGTACATATATTTATGAATTTACAAATCAGTATCATTGCGTTACTATTGATAGTTTTGTTTTACAGCGAAATGATACAATACCCGAAATATTACTAGATTTTGGAAAAATCGTATGTTTTCAAGACTCTATTTTAGTAACGGCTCAGTCTAATGTTGCTATAAAAGATTATACATGGTCTTCAATGGATGGAACCGTCAAAAACGGTCA
Source organism: Saprospiraceae bacterium (assembly GCA_036782555.1). Lineage (GTDB taxonomy): Bacteria > Bacteroidota > Bacteroidia > Chitinophagales > Saprospiraceae > OLB9. Next base: position 8,977 of record DAIPYV010000035.1, on the reverse strand, counting down.
ACAAGTATATTGGTACCAAGGAGGAGAATATTCTGTGACTCTGACAGGAGAAAATGAATGTAAAAATACACAAAATTTTGTAATCGAATACGATACTATAGCGCCAGATTTTACTGTTAATCCATATTCTAGTCTCACTTGTCAAGATTCTCTCATTAATTTGTCATTAAATACAAATGATACCTATAAGAAAATACGATGGATGCCTGCTGATATCGTCAGTGATAGTTTGATAGTGAATGCACCAGGCACTTATGAGGTGATTTTGATAGGTGATAACAATTGTGAAAGTAGTCAAGTATTGACCGTATTGGAAGATAAAATATTTCCTGAATTCGAAATAAATGCCTCTGTGATTAATTGTCGAAATCAGGTTTCATTGATAACACTGTCTCCAACTACTGAATATAAAGAGATAAGGTGGGATAATGCTAGAAATCCAGTGATTATCGCTGACAATGAAACAATAATTCCGTCTTCATTTCCAGGGTTCTATTTTTTTGAAATTGAAAATGACCAAGGCTGTGTTTTAAATGGAGAAGTGGTAATATTAAGAGATACAGACCCTCCCCGAATCGTTGATAAAGTGACAGATACAATTTCTTGTCATAAGTCTTGCGCTACACTTAAGATATCATCACCTGACACCTTAATTAGATATATTTGGAATGGTCCAGATATTGAGGATTTGATTGCAGGAGATTCAATATGTGTCAATACTCCAGGAAGCTATTTTCTTCAGGTGACAGGTAGGAATTTTTGTAATGCGGTGGTAGAGTTTTTAGTAGAGATAGATAATCAGCAACCCAATATTGAAACATTTACTGATACGTTATCTTGTAATGTCAATGCTGTACCAATAGGTATTCTGACGGCAGATTCTGATTTGATATATAGTTGGGATGGTCCTGATATTGTATCACCACAAAATGAAAGGCATACAGTCACTATTCCTGGGGTTTATACAGTAGTTGCTACTGCTCCTAATGGTTGTTCTGTAGAGAGAGAGGTCATAGTAGAGGGAGATTTTTCGAAGCCAGACATTAAAGTAAATAATGAAGTAGTCCTTCCATGTGATTCCTCTGTGGTGGAGATTTTTGCTATGTCTCAGTTAGAATTACATGATTTTAGATGGATTTTTCCCAATGGCTCTATATTAAACACGCCGACTATATTGACGGACTTATTAGGTGATTACTTTATGCAAGCTAGTGGACCAAATGGATGTATTAGTGATACTATATTCTTTTCGGTAGTACCCGACAGTGGGGACTTGAGCTTGTCTTTCGAGACAGACACCCTAACGTGCAATAGGAACATAGTTCCGTTAAATATTTTTAGTCAAAAGCTAAATGTTTCATATACTATCTTTACCCCTGATAATAATTTATTGACCAATTCCAATAATGAAGTGAGTATTTCTGGGTTGTATATAGTAGAAGGTCGAGACGTAAATGGGTGTGTGGATACATTGGAAGTTTTTGTCCCTGTAGACACATTGAGACCTATAATAGTTGTAGATTCCATGGGGCAAATACTATGTACCCATCGATCTGTTATTTTAAATGGAGTTAACTCTACTTCGGGAAATCTCATAGACGCCATATGGCAAGGTGATCCCAACCATTTTAACTTGTTGGATGACTACACTATTAATATCAGTGAGCCTGGAGAGTATACGTTTTTATTGAGAAATTTGTCTAATGGGTGCTCTAGTCAAGAAAGTTTTTTTATAGAGGAAAGCTTGTCATTATTTGATGATTTGGATGAAAGTATCATAAATCCATTGTGCAATCTAAATCCATTCGGTACCTTATCTCTTGGCGAAATGAATGGTCGGGCGCCTTTTATTGTCTTTTTGGACGATATAAATGTAGGTACACAAAGAGTATTTTCGAATTTATTATCGGGTCAATATAACATTAGGGTCATTGACGCTGATGGATGTATCTTAGAGAAAGATATCGATATACCTGATTTACCTGAATTTACTATAGATTTACCGTCTATTATTACAATTGGTTTTGGTGATTCTTTAGTTTTAACCCCAAGTTTTAGTTCTACATTGCCAGATGAAGCCATAGTGACCTGGTATGACAGAGGTCATGTCATATGTTCTAATTGTAGGGAATTGACCGTAGTACCTAGTCAAAACACGATATATAGAGTAGTGATCACAGTAGGAGAAGTGTGCAGTTTTGAGGTAGAGGTTTTGGTTCAGGTCAATAGGCAGATGTTTAATGCTATACCCAATATTTTTAATCCTAATTCCACGCAAGGCAATGACCGATTTTATATACCACAAACTAGAGGTATAGAGAAGATAAACCATATTTATATTTTTGATCGTTGGGCCGAAAATGTATTTAAAGTGGACAATGTATCACCTGGAGATGCATCATGGGGCTGGGATGGCACATTTGCAGGTAAAGAATGTCAACCTGGTGTTTACGTCGTTATAGCCGAATGGACACTCATCGACGGTACTATTATTAAGTACAAAGGAGATGTGACTATAGTTAGATGATAAATAGATTGATTTCATTTACGTTGTTCATGTTTTACTTTTTATATATTGAACCATGTCATTGACTGTGTAACTAGAATACCTTTGAATATATTTAAAATCTTTCTGCTCATTCAACAGCGAGGTTTTTGGTCTATGCAGGCCCACCTAAAACTAAAATAGGGATGCAGATTTCAAATATTAAGTTGGAAATGAATAGGAAGATAAGTACACAAATTACTAATAATAATAGGAGTCAATAACTCTTGATCCAATGAGTTTACAGATAAGAAAAAAACAAAGGAGATGATTAACCCACCTCCTCTGTTACAAAATATTATTTCAGACTTATATCAAGTTTGACGAATGGGGAATAGTCCCACATTTTCATTGCATAAAAAGAATATACTTTCTTATCCTCGCAGTAGAGGTCATATTTTCTAAAGCCATCATATTTCGTTGGTTTAGATTTTAAATACATGTCTTTCAGCAAACAGTCTGATTTTATAGTGCCTTTTGCTTTGGTTTAACCTATCATATTTCATTCATTCATTTTAAACTATATTTAGTTAAAGAAATGAACTTGTATTTCAAATGGCTCTATAATACAACTATCAGGGTTTAAGCTTACTTGAAATGGGTTTTCATACCAATCTGAAAAATGGATTTCATTTTCAATAAAACTACCTTTCAAGGTCAAATGATCAAGAAAGTTTGTTTTTTCGGAATCCATTAATATTATCAATTTGCTTTCACAATTTAAAACTCCATGGGCAGTTATTTTAACTTTGTAACATCCAGTAGGGGGTATTAATGTTTCTGACACTAATTTTTCTTTTGTAAAAATAATTCTATGAGTTTTATTTTTACAAGAAAATAGAATCAGTAAAATTAGACTCAATATTAAAGGTTTATATATAAACATTGCTTTATTATATTTAATTGCATTTACAATTGTCGGTGGGAATTAGTTGAGATTGATTGTTTCTTGGGTCATAAAATACTATTAATTTACCATTTTTAAGTTCTTAACAAATTCTTTCTGCAAGTAATTGAATATAGGATGCAGCGGGAATCGACGGATGCTTAGGAGTACTATTAAAAACTGAAATTCCTATTGCATTATTGTGTAAATCCATCACGCCTTCATAATATTGATCATCTGAGTTTGCGCATTCATGGGCATCTCCAAATTCTTTAGCAATGTCTGGACCAAGATAGAATGCATTTGTAGCATTAAACATGGCATGCCTATATGCATCAGAACAATCATTGTGTCCATTACCTCCAAAATTTTTTTCTGTAATTAATTCAGTTAATTTATTACTTGCAACTAATCTGACAAGGGCAGTGGGATATTTTTTTATTAGGGCATTTTCACATTCATTTAAATCATAGTTAGGTGCTTCTGCACATATTTCAGAAATATCTAAATCAGAGGCTTTAAGAATGATATCTAAATTTTCTTTTTGAGATCTAGTTAGCAGATTATTATTATTCTCTAATTCATTAATAATGTTGTTTAAAAATTCCTTTTCATCTATTGCGTCATTTACGGATATTTCTCTATCTCTACCATCACTGTCATTTGAGGAACTTGTGTTTTTGTCACATTCTTTATTTATAGCTTCCGCAACAGCACTTTCAGCATCATCGTCACATGGATTTTTATAAGTTTCAAATAATTCATATAAATCTCTTCGAGTAGAATTGCTTAGTATTTTAATGCATTCTTTTTCCACTGTATTGGGTATTGGTAAAGGTGTAGCACCTGAACCGCCTCCACCACTGCCATCACCTTCGTTCGTTCCCGAATTAAAATTAAAACTACCACCACCACCACAATCAATTATAAAAGTCTCTCTTCGAACTTTAATATTTTCTTCAAAGTTAATCAAATGAAATGTTGTGCATATGACTGAAATAATCCGATTTCGTGTACCTAAGAACCTATTGTTAGGCTCAGATAAATTTACTAGGAATTCATTAATTATTGGGTTTACCGATTGAGATTTTGCATATTGTATAGCATTGAGGAAACTCGCAATAATGGGTAAATTGTCTTCTGGATTCGGAGTCCCTTGAATTAATGCTTTAATATCTGCTGAGTTGTAGAGCAAAAAATCAATGTCATCTCTAATTTTAGCATATACCAAAATGCTATTAACGTTATTTTGATTAAAAAACGGTACAGCTACAAAATAGTCCTCATGGTCTATTGGATTATACATGGCATAATTTCTATCTGCTCTAATTCCATTTTTTTTCATTTCAATAAGTTTACTCATCATTGTATGACTAAACGGTATATTCTGAAGCTCCTGGACTAAACTTGCTAGATGTTCTTTTTTTGGTGCCCAAATACTAATAATATCAGAAGTATGAATATTCTTCCTCGTTAAATGAAAAGTATTAAAAACAGGTTCATACTCATTTGATGGGTTAATAAAATTGTTTTGAATAGATGAAGTACTTAATATATCGGTAGAAGTGAACACCTCATCCTTCCGACACCCATTACCCCCAATAAATAGCCCAATAAAAAGCATCACCGTTAAAATTTTTAAATTTCGCATTGTTAAAGTAATATTAATTTTTTAAGTAAAGGTTAAATTTTCAGTACAATTTTTTAAATTCTAAAAATTCATATTGGGGACAAATTTCGTTTTTTTTTTTTATTATTAGACAAACTTTTATTGGGGTATTTTTGGTATAGAATTTATTGTTATGTGTATGGAGTTGATAGGGAGTGGAGTGGAGAGACTGGGGCACAAGTTGCAAACTTTCGTCGGCATGTGGAATAAAAAAATAAAAAAAGGTAAAGCTCCTGAAGAACTTTACCTTTAGTAAAATATATTAACTGTTAAGTTTAATTACATTTGAGCTGCAAAATTTTTGTGGATTTCACCAATTATTTTTTGAGCTGTACTGACCATTTTCGCTTCAGAAAGGGTAGAAACATTAAATGCTAACATAAAAAGATAATTGCCACCTCCTGACCAATAAAATCTACCCTGTTGAAAAGAGTAAGCCCCAGTTTTATTACCTACTTTAAATGGCTTGTATTCTATGAGGTCATCTTGTCCCATCATACTTTCTCCTTCTTTGAGTTTGTTTTCTACATAGCCAGCTATGTATGTGGGATATTCTTCATATACCTGATTGGTCATAATTTGAATTAGTATAGCAGCATTACTTGTATTTGGATCTTCCCATCTAAAAAAGCAAGCTTGCTGAGTATTGCTCTCTGAAGGATCTACAGATTCTTTAGTGGTTACACTTGAAGGTGTATTTAAGATCTCCTGAACTTTTTCAGGGCTTATCATGCTACATGCTTTTGGCAGTTTTAAAGTAGCGGGATCTACTAAACCTCCAGCTATTTCATCAATGTCTATATTATTACCTAAACTTCCGTCATTCTTACAGCTAACTATAAAGGCAGAAATGAGTATAAAAATAAAAAATCTCATATTATAATTATATTTAATTAAAAAATCGCACAAATATACAGCTTTGTACAATATTGACAATAATATTAATATAATATTTAATATTTAATAACTTTTTTAAATAGCTGCGGCTCTTATTTTTATTAGTTTTTCTAACAAAGGCTTTAATTGATCTAATGGCAGCATATTAGCGCCATCTGATTTAGCCTCAGCAGGTGTGGGGTGTGTCTCTATAAACAAACCATCAGCACCAACAGCTATGGCTGCTTTCGCGATAGTAGAAATCAAGCCTGGCTTACCCCCTGTCACGCCTGAGGGCTGATTGGGCTGTTGAAGAGAATGGGTACAATCCATTACAACTGGCACACCAAAGGATTTCATAACTGGTATGCCTCTGTAATCCACTACCAAATCTTGATAGCCAAATGTTGTACCGCGCTCAGTCAATAATACTTTCTCATTATTGCATTCTCTGACTTTTTGCACAGCATGAAACATGGATTCTGGACTCATAAATTGTCCTTTTTTAACATTTACGACTTTTCCAGTATGTGCGGCAGCGGCTATTAAAGAGGTTTGGCGACATAGGAAAGCCGGAATTTGGAGTATATCGACATATTCTGCAGCCATTTCAGCTTCGTGATCAGCATGGATATCAGTGGTGACTGGAACATTAAATTCTTTGGCTACCTTTCCTAATATTTTTAAAGCTTTTTCGTCTCCGATACCTGTAAATGAATGAATTGAAGACCTATTGGCCTTACGGTAAGACCCCTTAAACACAAAGGGTATATTAAGTTCTAAAGTTATTTTTACCAGCTCCTCGGCTATTTTTAGTGTCAAATCTTCACTTTCTATAGCACAGGGGCCAGAGATCAAAAAGAAATTGGGTGAGGGCTGAGGTATGAGGTGCTGTATCGCCGGCACTAATGAACTATTATTATCAGTCATAGGGTTTTTTAAACAATTAATTAATAAGTGAATGCATATTTAACCAAATTGGCTCCCATCTTTAAGGCTTTTATTCTTACCTCTTCAGGATCTCTATGTACCTCCTGATCTTCCCAGCCATCCGCTAAATCACTCTCATAAGAGTAAAAACAAATCAATCGGCCTTCATAAATAAGGCCAAACCCTTGTGCTGGTTTGCCGTCGTGTTCATGGATTTTAGGTAAACCATTTTCAAACCTATATTTTTGGTTGTATAATGCATGATGGAATGGCAATTCAACAAAATTTAATTCCGGGAATACCTTTTTCATAGCGACTCGGACGAACGGGTCCATACCATAATTATCATCAATATGTAAAAATCCACCCGCTATCAGATAGTTCCTAAGATTACTAGCGTCGGCATCTGAAAATACAATATTACCATGTCCTGTCATGTGCACAAATGGATAATTAAATAATTCAGAACTACCCACATCTACCACACCGTACTCCAAATTAAGGTTAGTCCCCAAGAACTTATTGCAGAAAGCAGCTAGATTTACCAATGAAGTAGGATTGGCATACCAGTCTCCACCACCGCCGTATTTTAATAATCCCAGTTTTAATGAGGGTGCCGAAAAACTAAAAAATAATGGTAGAATGAGTAATATAAATAATCTTCTTTTCATGTATAAAACTGTATTTGATGTATTAACAACATAATTGATTATTGGTTGAAAAATGAAAATTGAAGACTCAAAATTTATTATTTTGCTATCGTCGCATTTTCTAACAAATAGGCAAGTACTCTTTGATTGAAAATATCCGGTTTTTCTACATTGACCACATGGCCGCAGTTTTCAATGATTTCAAGTATGGCATTTCGTTGATTTTTTAATACATCTTTTATAGGTTCTAAAAACATGTAGTCCTCGCTTCCCATCACATATAAAGTAGGATGTGCAAAAGGCATACTTCTATGTAGCTTTAGGACTTTATTGATAGAAGCGGTCAATTTATACCACCTAACGAATTCTTTCTGAGCTAGCTTTTTAGCTTCGTTAATGAACATTATCCTAGCTTCTTTATGGTTTTTTCTCGGTAATATTACGATGGCAAATAATTTGTACAATAACATGTAGGGAATAATTGATTTAAACCAATCACCCAGTTTCATTAATAATTTTCCGCGCAAATTGAAATTAAGTATGGCACCACCTAGTACCAATTTATCTACTCTTGTAGGATAGGATTCAGCTATTTCTCTTATGATAATAGTCCCTAAAGATATACCCACCATATGTGATTTTGTAATCTTTAAGTGATCTAAGACTTCGATTATGTCTTTGGTAATATCGCTAAATGTATAGCTATTGGTTTGAGATCCCTTGGGAGATCTACCATGTCCTCTTAAATCAATGACTAGTACATTGAAATGACGCATAAAGAATCTCACTTGTTTAAACCATATGCTAGAACTCCCACCAGCACCATGTATAAAAGTGATCCAGGGCCTATTCTCAGCGGATACTTTATAAGTTTTGTGGTACAATAAAGTTCTTTCGTTCACGTTTAGGGATAAGCTCACTTATTTTTTTGTTTTTGTGTTTCCACATGACAATGATTCTCGGTCAATATTGTTTCATTAATATACCAAAATATTTATAACTCAAAAATCAATTAGCTTCAAAAATAAATGGCAACCTGGCTTGAGGTTCATTATATTTAATAATAGACCTGACTTGATTGAATTTGTTCCATGCCTTTTTCTCCATGGGACTCAATCTTAAAAAAGATGCATCTTCATCTTGACCTTTACTAATTTCCTGAATGATTTTAGTAAGGAAATCTTCTTTTACTGTAGGGTAATACACTTGTTTGTACTCATCTAGACTGGCCATTTCAGCGGCTGATTTTATAGCATCTTCTAGGTTTCCTATTTCATCTACGAGACCTATTTCTATAGCTTTACGACCTGTCCATACACGTCCTCTAGCTATGACCTTAGTACTATCTAGGGATAGATTTCTACCCTTAGATACTCTGTCCAAAAATATGTCATATATTTCCAAAGTGGACTCTTGAAGTA
>DAIPYV010000034.1:0-24352 GCA_036782555.1 Saprospiraceae bacterium | reverse complement strand
AAAAAGCAAAATGATGGCTTTTATATTCTACTATATGACTTTAATACTATAAATATAGAGAAGGACTTTAAAATAAATAATGTCATTTATTCTAGATACTTTACAAAAGATTTTAAATTCTATGCAGATACTTCTCAGAGTAGTTTTATAAAACCGCTTAAAATTGACACCGTTAATTTTATTATTGAAGCCGATTTTCAATTTATGGGTAGAGATGAAAATGGCAATACAGTTTCTATCACCGATGGCTCATTTAGACAACGTTACCGATTTTAATAGAAAATACTCAAGTATAATCAAGATTAAATAATTTATTTCATCACAAAAACCTTTTTAATAGGAACAAGTGGATACATCATACATCACCCTTAAATACAAAAAATATGTTCAACACCATCAAATTATCATCCATCATCTTTATGATGACAATCATCCTAACCTCTTGCGATAAAGAACCGCTTAAAGACTGCATCAACGACCCCGAATGCGAATATTTCCGCTGCAAAGTCAATGGCGAGTGGTGGACTCCCGACTGCGAGCAAGGTCCGCTATTTGGCTGCAGGCATACGGATGTGCAGTATTATAAACTAGATGGTACATTAATAATTATTGCTAGCAGTAAAATCAATAATGAAAGCTTTAACTTAACTGTAGAAAATATAAAATCACCTGGAACTTATAAGTTCTACAATGGGCCAAATGTTAAAACAAGATTTGGAAGAAATGAAAATTCATCAGGTTGTAATATTTACAATATATACCAAGATAGTACATCAAGTATTTCTATATCTCTGTTGGATACAACAAAATTTATAATCGAAGGAAAATTTTCCTTTTTAGCAAAAAATGACTGCAATGAAACAATTGATATTACCGACGGCTCATTCAGACAACGTTACCGATTTTAATGATTGAGAAGAAAAGCGTTGAAAAATCATCGCAAATGATTTTAGTTCTAAATTTATAACGGTACTTTAGGCGCCTCGCTGCAGCTATTATGTAACTTTCATTCTACCAAAAGAAATTAAGGTAGGACAACCTAACAAACGAAGGAAAGCAAGGATTTTCTAATGCATTATCTGATTTTAATATAGTATAAACTAAGAAGACCATAGTTAGTTTTATTTATATACTAATTTTAGTAGACGCGTTTTTACATTGACCTCCTTTAAAAAAAACTAATTTTCCTAATTAGATAGACTTAAATTCAAATTAATCAAATAAAAAACCTTTTCTTTGCATCAAATTTAATACTTATACAATTTATGGATGCGATTTTAGATATACTTAAATATACTATTCCTGCACTTATTGTTTTTTTGACAGTATATTATCTTTTTCAAGGTTTTTTGAAGCAACAATACCAAATGGAAGCATTAAAACTTCGGCAAAATCAAAGTAAAGATGTATTACCTATAAAACTACAAGCTTACGAAAGGCTGATGATGCTCAGTGAGCGCATTTCCATTGATAATTTATCCTACAGGCTGTCCCATCCAGATATGGGTGTGCAAGAGCTTAAGTATGCTTGCCTCGTCGCTATACAGCAAGAATACGAACATAATATGTCACAACAAGTGTACGTGAGTAGCAACCTTTGGAAAATAGTAGAATTGGCCAAAGATCAAATGCAAATGGTGGTATCCGATACAAGTGCTATGTCTCCCTCAGAATGGGTCGTTAATGTCAAGAAAAAATTATCTGATTCTGGTACTGACCCTACGCAGTATGCCAAGCATGCTATCAGAGAAGAAGCCCAATTACTCATTCAATAATAAAAAATATGCGTTTTATTTATTTTATATTGGTCGTACTTTTTGTTTCGTGCAATAAGCATATTCATATAGCTAATGTCAAACATCAAAAGTATCAAATATCAGCTGCGTCATATCCCGTTCATACAGGTATTTCAGCCATTATCGAACCATATAAATTAGGTTTGGATAGTGTGATGAATGAAGTAATAGGTGTTAATGAATATGAACTGACTAAGGGAAAGCCATCTTCATCTTTGACCAACTGGTTTACAGATGCCTTACATGAAGCTACTCAAAATCTCATAGCGGATCCTCTAGATTTTACTATTCAAAATTATGGGGGTATTCGCATACCATCACTAGCAGCTGGGGATATCACAATTGGATCAATGTATGAATTGATGCCATTTGATAATCTCATAGTTATAGTCCCTATGTCTGGAGCTGTGTGTCAGCAACTATTTGATAGAATGGCTGAATCAGGCGGTTGGCCTATCAGTAAGCAAGTCAATTTTAAAATAAGTTACGGTAAGGCTATTGATATCAAAATAGGCGGTATGGCGCTAGATACTTCAAGGATTTATAATGTGGCTATACCCGATTACGTGGCCAATGGAGGTGATAATTATACCTTCCTGAAGGATTTGCCCAATTATCCCACTCATGCATTAGTTAGAGATTTGCTTATCGACCATATGAAGAGACATAAAAAAGTAATTATTGATAACTCTCCTAGAATAACAGAATAAAATGGATAGAAGAAAATTTTTACATGACACAGCATGGATGAGTTCTATGGTCGGTATGGGTTTGCCTACTTGGAATCTATTAAATAAACCTAATATTACTAAACTGACCATCCTTCATACCAATGATCAACATTCTCGTATAGAGCCATTTCCTATGGATGGAGGTCGTAATCAAGGAAAAGGAGGCGCTGCCAAAAGAGCCACAATCATTAATCGAGTGCGGGAAAAAGAAAAAAATGTGCTTTTGTTGGATGCAGGGGATATCTTTCAAGGAACACCTTATTTTAACTTTTTTGGAGGCGAATTAGAAATGAAATTAATGTCCGAGATGGGATATGATGCAGCTACGATAGGCAATCACGATTTTGATGGAGGTATAGATGGTTTAAACAAACAACTCAAACATGCCAAGTTTCCACTTATCATCTCAAATTATGATTTTTCTAACACGATATTAAACGGAAAAACATTAACGCATAAAGTTTTTAAAAAAGGTGGTATTAAAATAGGAGTCTTCGGTTTAGGTATCGAGCTTAAAGGATTGGTACCTATAGAACTTTATAAGGAAACAAAATATTTAGATCCGATCATTAAAGGTGACGAAATGGCATCCATGCTCAAAAATGATTTGAAGTGCGATTATGTGATATGTTTGTCACACTTGGGTTATAAATATAATAATGATAAAGTTTCCGATTTAGTATTAGCTCAAAATACATCCAATATAGACCTCATTTTAGGCGGTCACACCCATACTTTCTTGGACGAACCTACACGCTTATCCAACAAAGAGGGACAACCTGTTTTAGTTAATCAAGCCGGCTGGGCAGGAATTGTATTAGGTAGGATAGATGTATATTTTGAAAAAGGTAAAAAAGATTTTTGTGAGACATGCGAGAATATCCTTATCGATTGATTATAACTATAATTTTATGTTGTAATATTTCATAATATGTAAAAATATTATTTTGTATTATATTGATTTTCAGTTTTGTAAAAGTGTATAATTTGTAAAACACTATATTATCAATTGATTTTTTATTAAGAAAAAAAATATGTAAAATTTCTTTGATTAAATTTTTGTTAAGTGATAAAATCTAATGACCTTTGTCCCACTCCCAATGATACGATTCTTAAGATGTGATTGATTTAGTGTTGTTGATAGGTTGTAAATAAGACCAACAGAATTTGTTCATAAAATAAAATTTTTGTAAAACCATGACATTAGACCCGAGTGCTGTTTGGAGCAGTTGCCTTGAAATAATAAAAAAAAGTATAGAAAATCAGCCTTTTAAAACTTGGTTTGCTCCCATTAAGCCCATTATGGTCAAAGATAGTGTTTTAACAATTCAAGTACCAAATAAGTTCTTTTATGAATGGCTTGAGGAGCACTACGTAGATGTGATGAAAAGAGCTATTAAACAAGTTTTAGGAGCGAGTGGTAGTCTAGAATATCAGATTATGGTTGAAAACTACAAAAGAATTGGCAATTCGCAAAGTCATTCAACAGCTGCATCATTAAATGTAAATAACTTCAATGAGGATAAAATTATAAACCCATTTGTCATACCTGGTATCAAAAAGCTAAAAATAGATTCACAGCTGAGTGACAAATATACATTAGAAAACTTTGTGATTGGCGAGTGTAATAAGTTCCCTTTTTCTGCAGGAAACACTATAGCTAAAAAGCCAGGTGGTACAGCTTTTAATCCCATGGTCATTTATGGTGATGTAGGTTTAGGTAAAACCCATTTGGCTCAGGCTATTGGAAATAAAGTTTTAGAAAATTTCGAAACAAAAAATGTACTCTACATAACAGTAGAGAAATTTACAAACCAAGTAATACACGCCATAAAAAGTCAAAATGTCAATGATTTTATGAATTTCTACCAGATGATAGATGTTCTGATTGTTGACGATATTCAATTTTTGGCAGGAAGATCAAAAACCCAAGAAATATTCTTTAATATCTTCAACCAGTTGCATCAGTTAGGTAAACAGATTATCTTGACTTCTGATAGAGCCCCCAAAGATTTAGCTGATGTGGATGAAAGACTCATTTCACGATTTAAATGGGGGTTGGCTGCTGAATTATCCGCTCCAGATTTTGATACACGTATGAAAATATTGGATTTTAAACTTAATAATGAAAATCTTGACCTTCCTATAGAGCTAAAAACATATATTTGTACTCATATCCGAAATAATATCAGAGAACTAGAAGGTGTAGTCATTTCTCTTGTAGCTCAAGCCATGCTTAATAAGACTGAAATCAGCATGAAACTGGTACAGAGTGTGATAGCCCAGTTTGTAACTCAAGATAATCAAGAAATTTCAATCGAAAGTATCAAACAATTAGTAGCTAAGCACTTTGACCTAACTGTGGATAAATTACAATCCAAAACACGGCTCAGAGAAGTTGTGGTAGCACGCCAATTATCTATGTATATTGCCAAAAATTTTACCGATTCCTCGTTGAAATCGATAGGTGAGTCATTTGGTGGCAGAGATCATACTACCGTTCTGCATTCACTCAAAACAGTGCAAGATATGATGGATACAGATGAGCTATTTAAAGATAAAGTGGAAGTACTGGTGAGAAAGGTACAATCTACATTAGTCAATATCTAAGTACCCCAAATTTTATATAAAATGGGCTTAAATTAGTTTTTTACACTTTTTTACACAATATGGCAAGATTTCTTTAAGATATTAAATAATAAAATAGATTAACTAGGTCGTTTTTTTACGATTTATTTCTACAAAATTAAATTCTTTTACTCTTGAAGTATCTTGTGTTAAGCAGAATATTATATTGATATTTTTTGTTTAGTTATTCATATGTTTTTTTCTAGTATATTTTAGTTTGAATATATTTTAATTATATCAAAAAATATTCAACAATATTTTTTGTATTTTGTTAAATATGTGTTATTTTCGCACTGTAGATTATTTAACCACCTTTAAAATTTATAGAGATATGAATATTACATTTGATGAACTTAGAAAAGTTAAACACGCGCTTCCTACAGGTAGCGTTAGTAAAATAGCCCAAGAGCTAAGTATTGAAGAACAAACTGTAAGAAATTATTTCGGAGCCAAAAAATTTGTCAATGGCCAAGTAGTGGGTTGCCATATTGAGCCCGGCCCTAATGGAGGAGTTGTTCATTTAGATGATGATACAATATTTAAAATTGCCAAAAGAATAATAGCTGAAAGTCAGAATTAGTTTTAATTACGACACATAGGCCTCAATACATTATCAGCCGTTAATTAATGTATTGGGGCTTATTTTTTTGTAAAACTCAAAATAGTATTAAATTGGCAGATATACACATGGTTTAGTATTTTATGATTATAATGTAAAACCTAAAATGTAAATAAAATGATTTTTTAAAACATTATAAGAATATCAACTTTATATTAGATTTAGATGTTTTATACTTTTTTAAGGATAATATTTAATGACAGAGGAGACGGAAACAAAAGGTAATTGGTTTGAAGAGTGGTTTAATACACCTTATTATCATATACTCTATAAGCATAGAGATGACAAAGAAGCTAATGATTTTATTGACACATTAGTAGGTAAAATACAAATATCTAAAGAGCATCGAGTTCTCGACGTGGCTTGTGGAAAGGGTCGGTTTGCAAAATATATTTCACAAAAAGGTATAAAGGTCGTGGGTATTGACATTTCGCCCGCTAATATTCAATCTGCTTTATCACTCTCA
Source organism: Saprospiraceae bacterium (assembly GCA_036782555.1). Lineage (GTDB taxonomy): Bacteria > Bacteroidota > Bacteroidia > Chitinophagales > Saprospiraceae > OLB9. Next base: position 18,112 of record DAIPYV010000034.1, on the reverse strand, counting down.
AATGCAGACCTTTCGTTTGTTCAAGGAGATATGCGACAAATGAACTATATAGAAGAGTTTGACTATGTACTGAATATGTTTACAAGTTTTGGCTATTTTGATAATGAAGAGGATAATTTTAACGCAATATCCAGTATGGTTAAAGCACTAAAACCTAATGGCACACTGTTACTAGATTTTTTTAATACCAAAAAAATTTTAAAGGATTTACCGTGTGAACAATCTCTCAATATAGACGGTGTCGATTTCCAAGTCGAAAAGGTTTTAAGTGGAAATTATATCGTCAAAAACATTATCATTTCTCATAAGGACCTACAGTATGAATACCATGAGAAAGTCCAAGCATTGGATAAAGAAGATTTTTTAGAATATTTTTATAAAGCAGGTTTATCAGATGTAAAAATATATGGTAATTATCAGTTTGATGAATGGTGTGATGACAGCGATAGAACTATTTTCGTTGCTCGTAAAAATTCCCATCTATGAAGTATATCAATTTTCTTCTCATTTTGCCTGTCAGACTTTATCAAAAATTTATTTCCCCTCTATTAGGTAGTAATTGTAGATATACACCCACATGTTCTCAATATATGATAGATGCTATAAATGAATGGGGGCCTTTTAAAGGAATATGGTTAGGACTGAGACGTATTGGAAGTTGTCATCCTTGGGGAGGTCATGGACATGATCCAGTTCCCAAAAAAGAAAAATTTAATGTTTAATCTTATTATTTCTCGTACTTAATGTTTACTTTAAATCTAGTATCTAAGATACCCATTATCTTAGCACATTTAGAACTGAGAATTATTTCTATTTCTTCTGGATAGGTGCTATTGGGAATTCTACCTATTACTTTTGCTTTAGTGTGTCTTCTTAACATAGGATTATGTATGTCCATGAGACTGCCTATTTTAGCCTCATTGTGTAACACGAATAATGCTTCACTAGTACTGTTTTTATCCCAAAAACCTAGTACGTCCGATAGATAATATTTATTAATAGATTGTGAGGATGTGTCTTGTGACTTTTCTTCCAAAATATAGTAGCCCAAGACCAAAGTCATGCCTTCATTTAAAGAGTCATTATTACTACGATTGAGTGTTTTGATCTCATCTACCGTAAGCCCAAGATCTCTAGACAAGCTATAATAGGTTTGTTTTTTTTTTACTATATATAATAATTTTAAGTATTTTTTGTCTTTTGGAATTGTAGTTGAAATGAGATTTTTTTTCAAAGGTATTTTTACAATCTTGCCTTTGTTTATCGGTGTTTCAGGATGAATACTGCTCTTTTCATAAAGAGCATCCAAAGAGACTTGAAAAACTTGGGCAAGACTGTAAAGTGTAATACCTTCGTCCATGCTATGGATATAATAAAAATCATTCTCAGGGAGATAATCTATGGTTATCTCAGTCCCTGAATCAAAACGTCGGTTGCTATCCTGTGTATTTACTCGTTGAGCACTTCCCAACAATATAAATGTAAAAGTTATAAATAAAATCCTAATAAATATATGTCTAACAATCATTATTTATAATGAATTTATTTTAGGACGCAAAGATATTATAAATTATTGTAATATGTAAAATAGTTTGATGTTTTTTTTTAAATTATTTTTTTTGTGATGATACATGCTTGTTGTACTATAAAAAAATGACACATTGTATACTTCTATATTTAGCTCACAAAACGTTCTAAAACATATGATTATAACTGTGTCTATAACTCAAAACAAGAACATAAAAGCGAAAATAGGCTCATTATCAATTTAGTTTTTTAAAATATTGGGGCGATTTTTTTTAAAAAGTTTAAATAGATTTTATTGTGAAAATAGATAATTAGATTAAAATTTTCGTTTTTTTAATGTGAAGACCCTACTGATATTAAACCCAAAATGTATATCTCCATCCAACCAATTGCCTGTCGTGTCAGTGATAAAGCCTTTCTCCACCATCGATCGACTATTGGTGAAGTGAAGTTGAAATACATGGCCTCCTGTTTCAATGTCAAATCCTATAGAAAGGGAATTAGTAAATGGTTGAGATATTTGATTTGGTAGCACATAGATGTATTCACCATTAAATGTTACTCTATTTGTAAGTTTTAGTCTGCCACCTATTGCTAATGAAAATATATCATTTTTATCTTCATTAGTAGGCACTAAGTTTTTGTGGACTAGTGTAGGAGATAGCTGTAAAGTGAATCCTTCACTGAATTTGCGTCCTATGATCAATTGATGTACATAGGCTAGTCTAGAACTAAAATAATTGGTTCTATCTGGTTCTGGCCACCTAATAGTTGATATTGATGTGGCAGAAACCCATGCCAACGATATCGGCATATTTCTACTCCCTTTGCTCTGCCTCAGTACTTTATACTTAAAGTAGCCATCATATGTTTTTTCTATAGTACTGCGACCCAAACCAATGGCCAGCCTATCATTGACGCCATAGTCGCCACCTATCCTTATTGAAGCTCCATCTAGACCGAATAAATCATAAAAACCACTAGATATACTATTAAATCTATGAGAAATTTTAAAATCTAAAACACCTTCTGCAGGGTTTTCTAAGGAATGCAAATTTATAATCCTATTAGTTTTAAAACTGGCATAAGTATAGTCAACATTTTCTTCTTGATCGATGAGTGATAACAAGTCATCTTCTTGAGTAAATGAGATAAAAGGCAAGAGTAAAAAAATGATGATGTATTTTATCGTGCGCATACAGGCTATTTTTTAAGAGGTACGAGTTGGGCTTTTACAGTTATTTTTACAGATTTAGCGATACTTTCTCTGACTACAGAGGGAATGCTTATTTTATAATCTGCTACAGCTACATTAAATTCAGAAAGACACTCTATTTCATTTTCAGTGACATTTATCTTTCCGTCTGCGGTCACTTTTTTTGTTACGCCATGCATCGTCAAGTCTCCTATGACTTTTATTGGATAAGAGCCTTTCTTTTTAAAGTTAACTTTTGACAAATCCTGTACTTGGCCTTTAAACGTTGATTTAGGATATTTTGGAGTTTCCATATAGTTTTCATTAAAATGTTCTTCCATCAATGCTTTTTCGAAATGAAAAGATTTGATGAGTACTGAAAATTCTATTTGACCACTTTCGGTATCTAACACAGCTACTGCGGACTTACTGTGAGCTTCTATCTTTTCTATCGGCGTGTCAGAGTAAAACGATATCAGACCACTCTTAGTAAAATATTTTTGACCTATCAAGTTAGAAGTCCCTAAAAAAGGAATTAAAGTTAATATGAAAATAATGCGCACCATAAAATTTCTATTTTTTTTCTATTAAAATACATCTATTGAGTACCACGTCCATGAGTGAGCCTGCCAAAACGCCTCTCAAACTTACTACATCACCTTCGTTCAGATCTGATATATCGGCTTTTTCGTCCATTTCGCACATAACTGATGACATGAGGTCCTCTGTATCAAGGTATATCTTTGCAGACGCATTTTCTTTATCGATGTTACTGATTTTGCCATATACTTCTATGGTTTTACCTAGATACTTTTTGTCAGCCGAGCTCTCATTTGTATTGTATTCATTAAATAAATCAATAGCGGAAACCTTATAATCTACTTTTGCTATTGATAGGTCATCATGCTTTTTATTGTACTGCTGAAATGCAATAAAACCTACTCCTACTATACCTATTAATACCACTAATACTAAATAACGTTTCATTTTTCTAAGTTTTGTTTAATTATTGGGACTACCACTATCTATCCAACTTTGTATTTTCTCTATATCACAATTCGGGATTTTACCACCACCTTTTGGCATAGGGGAATAGCCAGCTCTGTGTTGTATACTGCCTAAAAAAGAACCCCTTTCAACATAAGTTTTAAGGCTTTCAAAGGATTCTAAATTGATACCAGCACCTATTAAATTGGCTGATTCAGCGCTATGACAAAGCTGACAATGTCTATTTAAAATAGGAACGATGTCGTTTGAAAAACTCATATTTTCAGTGATGCATTCATTACTATCATAAAGTTCATATTCATTATCATAATAGCATGAACATATACTTAAAATAGTGAGTAGGATTAAACTTACCTTAGGCATTATATTAAATTTAGTATTCATGTTTTAATATTTTTATTTTGTGGACAAACGATATAAAAAAGTTATCATGATAATGTTTAACCAATGACCTAAAAAAATGCACACAAAATCAATCGATGTGAGAATTAAGTAAAATTTTAAGCTGAACTTTACAGTCTGAACTATCCAAAAAATGTATCACCTTTAGTCCTAAGTTTTGAGCAGTTTTAATGTTGGCCTTGTTGTCATCTATAAAAATGGTTCTTTGTGGCGTTATTTGATATCTTTCAAAAAGTAGATTAAAAATTTTAGGATCAGGTTTTTTCATTCTTTCTTCTCCAGAAACCAAGATACCATCAAACCAATGTAAGAAATCGTATTTTTCTAATGCTATCGGAAAGGACTCTGCAGACCAATTGGTCAATGCGACAATTTTAAATTTTTTAGAGTTAACCAACTGCTTGAGTATATCCACAGTTTCTTGTATAGGTCCATTAAGCATTTCTTCCCATCGAGAGTAATAGGCTTCAATTTCTGTTTTGTGGTCAGGATAAGTGTTTATAAGTAAAGTTGTGGCTTCTGAAAAGCTTCTACCAGCGTCTTGTTCTTCATTCCACTCATTGGTGCAGATATTTTGAAGGAAATACTCCATTTCTTCACGATCACTGAATATTTTTTTATATAAGTATCTAGGATTCCAGTCTATTAAAACACCTCCTAAATCAAAGATAATGGTATCAATTTCATTCATACAATATGTTATAAAATTAAAAAAGGTGGCTTTTCAGGTCACCTTTTTTAATTATGTAAATTTGAGAGTGTTTAATGATTATTTTAACTTAAATTGTCCTTTACCTACAGGAAACCCATTGTTGTACATTTCTACCTTATAGTCTCCTTTTACTAATTTATTAGGCAAACTCCAGTCTATACATGCATTAGTGTCTTCATTTTTGTAGTCTATTTTTCCAGAAGTGGTATATCTTATTTGAGAATTATCTAATTTGTTAGTCAATATTCCAGAGCCAGCATCTTCGTATGAAATTGTTTCACCCATAGGATTTATTATTCTCACATAAAAAGTCTTACTTCCAGTGGGTGTGACCATATTGGTTTCTGTCAAAAAACAGATTCTCAAAACGTCTACGTCTTTTGCTCTTGATTTTTCCTTCAATTTATTGTCTTTTTTTAGCTCATATCCTTTCACTTCCATGTAGTTGATTTTGATAGCATTGGCCATGTCCACTTTGGATCCTAATGCAGTGTTACTTTTAGATAATTTCTCTTTTTCTTCAGATAATATGTTTTTATCTTGTATCACTTCTTCTTTAGCCTTGATTTCCTCTTCTACGCGTAATGTTAGTAACTGGTTGTCTTCTGTTAGTATCTTGTTTTTTGATTGTAGTTCTTGGATATCAGCCAAATATGCCGCTACATTAGCATTAAGGTTCTTGATTTCTAAACGTGCTTTGTCCAATTCTTTTTTAGTCCAAATCAGATTGTTAATTTTGTCTTTCTGAGCTTTAAGCTCACTCTTTTGTGTATCAATGAGGGCATTCAATTGTGTATTATTGCCTCTCATTTCTTCAAGACTTTCTAGAGCTGTTTGATAATCTTGATCCAATTCTTCCTGGATTTTTCTCAACTCAAGCATCTCTGATTCTTTCGTTTCGTTATTAGTCGTTAACTTATTATTGGTGTACCACTGGTATGCATTTAAACTCAATAAACCAATAATTAGAGCTACTGCTATTGCTGTGAAATTTTGTTTTGATTGTGATGTACTCATATTTTAATTTTTTTAATTTTTTATAAAACGATGTAAAATTACTATTTTATTTTTTAAATTTGTACTTTTATTTAAAAAATTATTGTAAACCCTACATTCCTTGTGGTAGAAAACCATTAATTTATGTTAGTAGAAACCCTGTTTTTGAAAAGATGTTTGTTCCTTGATATTGAAACAGTGCCTGAAAAATCACATTATGAAGATTTAAGTGATGTCATGAAAAAGCTATGGGAGACGAAAGTTTACCAAATAAGAAGATTCCTATCAGATGATGACAAAGATATGTCTGTAGAAGATCTATATAGCCATAAAGCGGGTATATATTCAGAATTTGCTAAAATAGTATGTATTTCTTGTGGTTTTTTAAGTTATGAAAACGATATTCCTTCGAAAGTTAGGATTAAATCTTTTGCAGGCCATGACGAAAAACAAATTTTGACGGAATTCACTCAATTATTGTCTAACCATTATTATGATATTGAAACAAGCAAACTGTGCGGTCATAATATAAAAGAATTTGACATCCCTTTCATATGTAGACGTTTAGTGATTCATCAATTGTCTTTTCCATCTATTCTTGATATTTCAGGTAAAAAACCATGGCAAACACAACATATATTGGATACTATGGACATGTGGCGATTTGGTGATTATAAAAATTATACATCGTTGAGCTTACTGGCAGGTACATTAGGTATACCCACACCAAAAGATGATATTGATGGCAGTCAAGTAGGTAGTGTCTTCTGGGTAGAGCAAAATCCAGACAGAATAGTTACTTATTGTCAAAAAGATGTAGTCACTGTAATTCAAGTTATGATGCGATATGCTTGCTTTCCTACCTTCTTTGATGAGAATATAGAATTGCTGCCTTATCAATTAACATAGACAAGGGGTAAAAGTATTTATTATGTGGCTTTGGTAATAATTTAAATTTTGACTTACTTCAATCATTTATATGACAAATAAAATATTTATCAATTTACTTTCTTTTTCAAAGTATTTTCTATTGACCCTATTATTGGTTGTGGGATGTGATGTTAAGCCTAACGATGGTGAATTGACAATGGATTCGGCAGAAATAGTCCATGCTTTGGTCCAGATTGCGACTGTAAAAGGTGTGCTTGAAGTGAGTGATGTAAGTGTGCATGATAGTCTGTTTGTAGTGTACAAAAACGAAATAGAACGTTTGACTGCAAAGGACTATGACGAAATCATTAAAAACTTAACTATTTTGGAAAGTATGCCTGATTCTTTAAGTGTTTTTCAGACACGGGCCCTTGATACGTTGCGCCAATTACAAAATAAACTTATTTATGAAGCTAACTAGTAAGTATCTTTTTGTTAAGTTTAAGTATTGAAGGGTGATTGAAAAATCGGTGATTACCCTGATTTTTATTGTTTTTACATATTATAAATAAAAATAATTTGTAAAAAGCTACCAGCCAATTATAAATGTATGTAACTTTGTGGTAATATTAATTATTTTATCACTAAAGTCTTTAAATCATGAAAACAAATTTTTACAAAAGCTACGTGCTAGCTATTCTTTTATGTGGCATTGGGCCATTTATTTATGCTACAAAAACGACAGCATGGCCCTTTTCTTTGACATGTCCTGCTAATGTCACTATTAGTTGTACATCGGATTTATCTAATTTGAGTCAGTACGGTACAGCTATGGTGATGAATGGTAATCATACCTATCCCGCTGGACATCCCACCGTTACGTACAATTTGAATAGCTGCAATGTGGGTACTATTACACGGACTTGGATGGTGGAAGATATGAATTGGCATTGGCATTCATGCAGTCAAATCATTACTGTCAATGGTGGTGCTTCTGGTGCGCCTACTATTTATTGGCCCGCTGATGTCACACTTAATGGATGCAATCCCAATATCAACCCTTATACTATGGATGGTGAAAACAATTATCCAACATGGGACCATAATGTCTGCAGTATGTTAGGTCGGTCATATAGCGATATGGAGTTTTTTGTTAATAGTCAGTGCAAGAAGATAATCCGGACATGGAAGGTTTTAGATTGGTGCGACTATTCTCCACATTATGGATACAAAGTCTATCAACGCGTACAGACTATTTTCATAATGGAAAGTACGCCACCCGTTTTGAACTGTCCAGCTGAAATCACAGTTAATTCTTTTAATTGTAAAGATGCGGATTTAGTAGTTGATCCGCTTCAGATTTCTGGTAGTGCTTGTGGAGGTCAGTTTCACATTAATAATAATTCGCCTTTTGCAGTCGGAAGAGGTGCAAATATTTCTGGAAAATACCCAATCGGAAAAACTAGAGTGACTTACACGGTCAGATATGGATGTGGTTTGACGAGAACTTGTCACACTGAAGTGGTTGTTATAAATGCTTCTACACCTACACCATATTGTATAAGAGAAATAACGACTTCATTGATGCCTGTTGATACTGATGATGACGGAGTAATAGACAATGGTATGGTGGAAATAGAGGCTAGACGCTTTAATCACGGAAGTTTCTCCTCTTGTGGCTACCATCCATTGAGATTTTCATTTTCTAAAGATGTCAATGACACAAAAAGAATTCTAACATGTGAGGAGGTGGGTAGAAATGAAATAGAAATGTGGGTTACAGATAGTAGAGGAGGTCAAAATTTTTGTATAGTCATAGTCAATGTACAAAACAATGGTGCCAGAATTCCTGATTGTCAACCTAAGCCTGTGGTGGTGCCTCCACCACCACACAGCATTAATGGAGATGTGGTGACTTTGACGGATACACCATTAAAAGATGTCAAAATAAAATTAGAATATTTGGATTCAATCTATACCTATGATATAACTTATGATACCACTGAAACTTTAGTTTTAGATTCGTTTATTAATTTTTCAGGAAATAAGTTGTATTTTTATAATAAAAAACAAGTTATTACTCAAAGTGTGGACACTACAGCTTCATTTGTGTACTTAGAGACCCGAACAGATTCTTTAGGTAAGTATTTAATCGATAGTTTACCGTTTATTGATAAGCCGCTTCGCATTTCTGGTCACTATTCTGATGCGTCCCGACGATTCATTGATTCCAAAGATGTAGAGCTTTTAACACAGTACTTATTAGGGCAAGTTAGATTTATGAGTTACCCTCAATTTTTGGCATCTGATGTCAACGAAGATGGAGAGATAGACAATACTGACTTGACTATTTTGATGGATTTTGTCAATGGTGTCATTGATGAATTACCAGGTGATAACCAATGGTATGTACTTGATAAGAACGCGACATACACCAATCCAGAAGATGTGTTGACCTCTACATTACCGTTTTATGTATTTTTGGATACTGTGGCACTCAATCAACCTGCAATACCATTTGTAGCTATCAAAAAAGGTAATATTTCAGTAGATCAAGGCAGTTTGAAAGAAGTGAATATTGACGTTAGAAATCAAGAAAACATTCCATTTGGTGTAGAGGCTTATCCCAATCCTTTCATAAATCAGTTGAATTTTGATATACAAATGAACACTGACGGCAAAGCCGCTTTAGTTCTATTAACATTATCAGGTCAAAACATCATGACTAATACTTATGAATTAACAAAAGGTAAGCAGACTGTGGCTGTCAGCCTTGAGTCTATACCTAATGGATTATTTATTTATAAATGGATAGTGAATGACCAAGTGGTCACAGGTAAAGTACTAAAAGTAGAGTAGGGAAGTAGCCCATTCCTTAAAAAGGAAAAGCTATGTCGCACATTTTATTAGCCTAATATGAGGTTATAAAAGTGAGACATAGCTTTTTTTATTTTTGATTTTGCCAAATGGATAGAAAATTCTTGAAGCCTTTATAGATGTAATCTGTCCTTTCTGGCCAATAAAACTTCCTCGCTTTCTACTCTGTCTGGGTCAGGTACACAACAATCTACAGGACACACAGCTGCACACTGAGGTTCTTCATGAAATCCCACACATTCCGTACATTTATCAGGAACTATAAAATAATAATCATCTTCTACAGGCTTTTGCTTATCTGATACAGAGACAGTACTACCATCTTCAAGTGTATAAGTGCCTGATAAATTGGTGCCCTCATTCATCTTCCACTCGATACCTCCTTCGTAAATAGCGTTATTTGGACATTCTGGCTCGCATGCGCCACAGTTGATACATTCATCGGTTATTATTATAGCCATTCTGCTTTCATTCTTATTTGAAAAATTGCAAAATTAATACTTGTTTTGCATACAAACATTAAAATTACTTTTTTGATGCTGTTAATGTATTGATAACGCTTAAAAAGATATACGTAGCTATAATTACTGGCAATGCATCCCATTTTAAAACAACAATTATTAACAATGACCCAATAAACATCATGTAATGGAAAATGTTTTCTATCGGTTTTTTCGATAAACCTTTTGTGGTAAACATTCTCAGATGGAAGCTGACCATCATGAGGCTTATCAATAATGAAAAAACAATATAAAGTATGGGTGAGTTATATAGACCGCTAAAAATGTCATTTCCATATTGAATACTCATAATGATACCAGCATAAAATAATGCATTGGCAGGTATTGGTAAGCCACTAAAATACGGCTTTGACTCTGCAATATTAAATTTAGCTAATCGAGTGGCACCAGCTGCTACGATGAGACCACATGTAATTATAGGCCAGATAGACCCAGGACCAAAAGGCGCTAACTGATAGTACATTACTGCAGGAAAAACACCAAAACTAACGATATCAGCTAATGAATCCAATTCTTTACCAAAATCACTCGTAGCATTAAAATATCTCGCCGCTGCCCCATCTATACTATCAAAGAAAAAACACACCAATAACAATAAAGGACTCCAATACAGGTCCGCTAAAACAATACCTATAAAGCCGCAAAATAAATTACTTAGTGTTAAAAAAGAAGGAATGTATCGGGTCATTTCATTAAGTTTTGGATTGCAAAAGTAGCTATTTTATTCAAATAGTATGACCTTAATCTAAACCTTTTAAATATAAATCTGTATTACGGGCCATTTATTCCTAAAATTTTAAACTTATAATGATAACAATAATATCTGGTACGAATAGACCCAATAGTAAAACACTAAAAGTTGCAACGATATGCATGAACTATTTTAAATCATTAGACATCCATGCGGACTTAGTTGATTTATCTCAACTTCATCATGACTACCTGTCTCATGAAATGTATAGTGCCAAAGACGATTCAGAATTGTCTTTAATTCAAGATGCCAAAATACTTCCATCTGACTTATTGCTGATTGTTTCTCCTGAATACAACGGAAGTTTCCCTGGCGTACTCAAAGCTTTTTTTGATGCACTTTCAGTCAGGAAATACAATGAAACCTTTAAGGGACGTAAAGTGGCTCTTTTAGGTGTAGCTGCCGGACGCGCTGGAAATTTAAGAGGTATGGAGCACATGACGGGGTTTCTAAATTATCTTAATATGTTGGTCATGCCCAATAAATTACCTATTTCATCTATAAATAATCAATTTACCAATGATGAGTTAAATAGTGAAACGATGAGTACCTTAAGTGCCTTTCTAGATGAAACAATACAGTTCAGCTCATTGGGAAAGGTAGAATAACTGATTCAATAAATACTATATGCGTTTTGGGTGAACGGACTAAGTTAACCCAAGGCATATAGCTTTCAATTTTTCATTTCCAGGATTCAAAAAACTTTCATTAAGTTCATTTAATGGCGTGTCGGTAGTATTGAGAATTTCATGAAGCTCTTGACTATTTTGATTAAAGTATAATAAACCTGTCAAAACCTCATTTTTGTCTTTTGCATGCATTAGGGCAGTCATTATGGAAAGTTTATCCTCAGGATTCCACTCTTTAGATAATTTGTATAATTGTATGTGGCTACCATCATGCATTTGAACCACCTTTTGAGAATTCTCGCCATAGGAGGTCGTTATTTCTGAATGTTCAGGTACAAAATCTACTAAAGCTATTGTCTCGTTATGCTCTCGCACATAGTCGTAGGATTTAGTAGAGCCTACATTATTGTTGAAAGTCACACAAGGGGAAATTACGTTAATAAAGGAAAAACCTTTATGTTTTAGAGCTCCCTTAATAAGAGGAATGAGTTGTTGTTTGTCGCCACTAAAGCTTTGTGCCACATAGGTGGACCCTAATTGAATGGCCATCGAACATAAATCTATACCTTCATACATATTTTGCTGTCCAGCTTTTGCAATAGAGCCTTTATCAGCTGTGGCTGAGTCCTGACCTTTGGTGAGTCCGTAACAACCATTATTCATGACAATGTAAGTCATATTGAGATTGCGTCTTATAGCATGAACAAATTGTCCCATTCCAATAGAAGCAGTATCTCCATCACCTGAAACGCCTAAATAAATGAGTGATCTATTGGCTAAGTTGGCTCCTGTCGTTACAGATGGCATCCGACCATGTACTGAATTAAATCCGTGAGAATTACTTAAATAGTAAGCTGGGGTTTTGGAAGAGCAGCCTATTCCAGACATTTTAGCTACTTTGTGAGGTTCTATATTCAACTCAAAGCAAGCTTCTACTATAGAGGCACTTATTGAATCATGGCCACATCCTGCACACAGAGTAGAAATGACACCTTCATAGTATTTTTTTGTATAGCCCAATTCATTTTTAGGTAATCTTGGGTGTGCAAATTTAGGTTTTATATAGGTCATTTTAATTTAATTAGTGGGTTGAAAAATGGCTGCATTTATTTGATGGAATATTATATCTGCGGTAATGGGTGTGCCATCAAAATGAAGCACTTTCCCAAGTTTTTTAGGATTGACATCTAATTCATTAATCAGCAAAGAACGCATCTGTGCATCTTTATTCTGTTCTATGACAAATAACTTATCGTGTCGCTCAATAAATTCAAAGACTGAATTGTCAAATGGAAATGATTTCAATCTCATGCTATTTATATTTAACCCATCTTCTTTAAAAATATCTAAAGCTTCATGAGCGGCATGCATAGTACTACCAAAGTAAATAATACCTATATCAGCTATGCTGTCCACAATAGATATCTCTGGTTTAGGAATGATTGTCTTTGCTGTTTCAAATTTTTTTGATATTCGATTGACTACTCTGACATATGTAGCTGAATCTTCACTGTATCTGGCCATTTCGTCATGTGAACTTCCCCGAGTAAAATATGATCCTTTGGTAGGGTGTGTAGCTGGAAGGGTGCGATACCCTATACCATCACCATCCACATCTTGATATCTTCCCCAGGATGTTATATTTTCAAGATCTCCCGCTGTGAGTACTTTCCCTCTATTGTATTTACGCTGGTCATCCCATTTTAGAATATCACAAATGTGATCGTTCATACCTATATCCAGATCTGACATCACTATGATGGGTGTCTGAAGGTGATCTGCATAATCAAAAGCATCAGCCATCATCTCAAAACATTCCTGTGGATTAGCTGGAAATAACAAAATTTGTTTTGTATCACCATGAGATGCATAGGCACAAAACGTGATGTCTGATTGTTGGCTTCTTGTGGGCATACCCGTCGATGGCCCTCCGCGCTGCACATTGACCAGTACCAGAGGAACTTCGGAATAATAGGCCAATCCCAAAAACTCCATCATCAAGGAAACTCCAGCACCACTCGTTGCGGTGAACGCTCTAGCACCATTCCAGTTGGCGCCAATGGCCATGCCCACAGCAGCTAATTCATCTTCAGCTTGAACAATGGCAAAATTATTTTGTCCCGTTTTAGGGTCTATTCTTAATTTCTTAGCGTATTTTTCAAACGAACTTACTAGCGACGTAGAGGGTGTAATGGGGTACCAAGTGGCTACGGTAGCACCTCCATATATGGCTCCTAATGCCGCTGCCGAATTGCCATCTATCATCATTTTACCTTCTGTAAGATGGCGTCTTTCTACCTTAAAAGGAAGGGGACATGAATAATGTTGAACCACATAATCATATCCTAACCTTAGAGCTTTCATATTGGGTTCAATGAGTCTCTCTTTACCTTTGAATTGGTCTCCAAATAAGCCTTCTATCACAGCGAGTTCTAAGTCAACTAATGCTGCCAGAGCACCGACATATACAATGTTTTTAAACAATTGTCTTTGGCGGGCATCCGAGAATTCTCTATTGCATATTTCCATCAAAGGTACACCGATATAGTGAATGTCTTCTCTGATATATTCGGGGTGAAGGGTTTTGGTACTATCATAAAATAAATATCCACCAGAGATAACACTTTCGATATCTTGTTTTAGACTTTGAGGATTGACAGCCACCATAAGATCTATGCCCTCCTTTCTTCCGAGATATCCTTTTTCTGAAACTCTGACTTCATACCAAGTAGGTAGTCCTTGTATATTGGATGGGAAAATATTTTTAGCACAAACTGGAACACCCATTCTAAAGACTGTTTTTGCAAAAAGAAAATTAGCACTTGCAGACCCGGTACCATTGACATTGGCAAATTTTACAACGAAATCGTTTACTTTATTTATGCTCGACATACGTGACCAGCTTTTGATGTATTATATAAAAATTGTTTCATATCCCATGCGGCTGTAGGGCATCTTTCTGCACATAGTCCACAGTGAAGGCACATATCTTCGTCTTTGACCATAATCTTACCCGTTTTGAGTATGTCAGATACTAAAATGTCTTGAGATTTGTCTGTTGCTGGAACCAAAAGCTTCATTCTTAATGTATCTTCTTCGGCTTCATGGGTAGTGAAGGTGATGCAGGAGGTCGGACATACATCCATGCATGCATCGCATTCGATACATTTACTTTCTGTAAATACTGTTTGAACATCACAGTTAAGGCATCGTTGAGCTTCTTTAAAGGCTGTTTCTAAATCAAACCCTAATTCTACTTCTTTTTTTCTATCTCTGAGTGTGACCGCTTTATCTGCATGGGGTACCTTATATCTCAAGTCAATAGTCACATCATTATCATAGCTCCATTCATGAATTCCCATTTTGGTATCAAATAATTTTGTTTGAGGAGCGGGTCTATGATTAATGTCTATACCTTCACAAAATAAATGAATGGAGACTGCAGCTTCATGACCTTGAGCTACAGCTGTGATTACATTTTTAGGTCCCAATGCAGCATCACCTCCAAAAAAGACTTTCGGATGTGTACTAGCAAAAGTCACTTCATCGACAATAGGCATATCCCATTCATTAAAATTCAATCCTAAGTCTCTTTCTATCCACTCAAACTTATTTTGTTGTCCTATGGCTATAATCACATCATCTGCTTCTATGAAAACATCTTCTTCACCTGTAGGAATGAGCTTTCTCTTGCCATCTTCATATACCGCTTCCACTTTTTGAAAAGTCATCCCTTTGAGTTGTCCATTTTCTACCACATAAGCCAAAGGTACATGATTTTCCAAAATAGGAATATCCTCATGCAAAGCATCTTCAATTTCCCAAGTTGATGCTTTCATTTCACTAAATGGACTTCTAACCAAAACCTTTACATCTTCGCCACCTAACCTTCGTGATGTCCTACAACAGTCCATAGCTGTATTCCCACCTCCCAATACAATGACCTTTTTACCTATTTTTTCTGTGTGTTCAAAAGCGACACTGGCGAGCCATTCTATACCTATATGAATATTTTTGCGGCCTTCTTCTCTTCCTGGAAGAATTAAATCTCGTCCCTTTGGAGCACCTGTACCTATGAAAACTGCATCATAATCTTTATCTAAAATGGTTTTTAAACTTGTGACATAAGTGTTAAATAGTGTGTGAATATCCATATTTAAAATACGATCCACTTCTTCATCTAATATGCTCTCAGGCAACCTAAATGAAGGAATTTGAGTACGCATCATTCCACCGCCTTTGGGATGATTGTCATATAACTCTATAGAGTAGCCCAATGGTGCCAAATCACGTGCCACAGTGAGAGATGCCGGGCCGCCACCTATTAAGGCAATTTTTTTACCATTTTTAACTTTTGGAATATCTGGTAAGTACTGAGATATATCATCTTTGAAGTCAGCGGCCACTCTCTTAAGTCGGCATATAGCCACAGGTTCTTCTTCTACTCGTCCACGCCTACATGCTGGCTCACAAGGTCTGTCACATGTCCTTCCTAGTATCCCTGGGAAAACATTAGACTCCCAATTGACCATATAGGCTTCGGTATATTTACCAGCAGCAATGAGCCTAATATATTCCGGCACGGGTGTGTGAGCTGGACAAGCGTACTGACAGTCTACTACTTTGTGGTAGTATTCAGGATGGTGTACATCGGTGGGTTGCATAATGACAAAAATATTTTAATACAAATGTAGAAATTAATATCAATATGTCGTATCTTTTTAATTATTTTTTTGAATTTCTCCCGCCAAATTTATTTGTAAATAGTCACATGTATTTATAAGTTAATCTCGGATTATGTTATTGAATTTCGATATGAATGGTTATAGCTCAATAAGAACAAGATTTTTCATCAATGAGGCTAACAATCTCTAGCATTATTCATCCATAGTCAACTATGTGATTAATTTTGCAAAGATTTTATCTAGATATAACTCTTAATTGAAATGTAGGAATTTTTAATTCATTTTACAAGTTGAATAGCTAACCACACTAAAAGTCAAAAAAGAACACGCGGCGTTAACTTATTCTTTTATAAGGAAATCAATATTCCAATTTTATTCCTATTTTTAGAGTGATAGAAAAAATGTAACGAAAAAAAAAGTGCTTAGACAATCACTATATCCAAACACTTTTTATCAATTTAATTTTTATTTATTTAATCTAAAGTAAAGATTGGCATCTCTGCTCCATCTAAAATAATTTGTGGATACCCGTTTATTTTATCTTTAGGCACTGACATGACTATATTAGGTCTATATTCTTCTACCGTATTTGTTGACACAAGAGATACTATTTTTATAATGGGTCTTTCGCCAGTAAAATCAATTTCTTCTACCTTTAAATTTGTTTCTTTTAAGGTTTTTTCGGCAATTATAGAAAAAACTTGATCTGATTCGAAATTGACATTCTGTTCTCCAGGCATATCTAAATATATCCGCATAGCATTGGCTGACTTAAAGTGAAAGCCAACATTTCCGTCTTGAACGATCTGAGTTTGATTGAGATTATAAGTGTCTGAAATGTCCGTAGCTCCAGATTTCTGTAATATTTTGTTATTGCTTTCTACTGTACTACCTACAAGTTTTGCTGGCTCTGCACCTTCACTAGACATCTTTACATCAGGTTTACATCCAAAAAGTGATAAGCATAATAATGAAACTACCCAAAATATTTGATTATTCATAAAATTAAAATTTTTGCAAAGGTAAGTAAATTTGTCTTTTTACTGAATAAATTTGAATTGATATTTTTTGATTCCAATTTTTGAGAATTAATATCTTATTATATTATAAAAAAAATTAATAAATTAATTGCTTATCATAATATATGTATATATTAAATAATTATTTAATATTACCTGTTTTTTTCTAAAAAATTATTAAAATATAGTTAAAATCATACCTAAAAACAGTTAATAATTACATAAAAATTAAGTGATTTTATAAATATAATTAATCAAGAGTCCAATAAGTGTGTTGTGTAACTATTTGTATATCAGTTTTGTAAATAATATAAAAAAAATAATAATAAAAAAAATAATATTTTTTTTTGAATTTTGGTATATTTGTATACCTTTGTGCTGTTTTTGTGTTACAATTCACATTACAATTTTTAATAATAACCAAAACAATTTTGCAGAATGAAGAACATTTTGACCTTTTATGGAATTTTGGCTTTAATAAGTCTAACTTTCTTAGGGAATGCACAAGTGACTGGTACCGTTAATATTCCTGGTACTTTCCCCACACTCGAGGCAGCCGTTACAGCCTTAAACGCACAAGGTGTTGGTGCAGGCGGTGCAACAATTAATATCTTGGCCAATCAAACGGCGCCTACCAATGGATATCAATTAGGGTCAGCCACACTGAACGGTTCATTATCCTCTAGTAATACCCTTACTTTTAATGGTAATGGAAATACTATTAATGGATATGCGGGGAGTAGAACGGGCAGTTTAACTTCTGGTCTAAACGACGGTATTATAATACTTAGTGGTACTGACTATGTTACTTTCAACAATATTGTCTTTGCTGACTTACCTTCCAATAATACACCTGCGTTGGCAATGGAACATGCCATAGGTATGTATAATGCCTCTTCAACTGTTGGTAGTGCAGATGG
>DAIPYV010000033.1:0-24483 GCA_036782555.1 Saprospiraceae bacterium | reverse complement strand
ATCCCTGTTTAACATAAATATACATATACTTTCTCAAAATTAAACTTGTAATGTTTGATAATTGTTATTACTTGAGAACTTAATGATTCAATTTGATGTTTATTATAGGAAAATTTGTGTGGAATGCAAGATTATCATAATATAATTACTATAGAACCAGGCAAGAGAGGGGGAAAGCCTTGCATCAGAGGAATGAGAATTACTGTAGCTGATATATTAAATTGGCTGGCATCTGGAATGAGTGTCCAAGATATTTTATCAGATTTTGAAGAACTCACAGAATCTGATATATATGCTGCATTACGTTATGTTGCAGACAAAGAAAATAAAATATATCGAGTCGCTATATGAAATTTTTGTTTGACCAAAATATCTCACATCGTATAATAAAAATATTGCCTCAAGAATTTGATACATCTTCAACTGTTAAGAAAGAAAATCTTATTAACTCCCCAGACAAAGTAATATGGGACTTCGCTAAGCACAACAACTGCCTTATTGTGACCCAAGATTCAGATTTTAATGATTTATCCGCTTTTTTTGGATGCCCTCCGAAAATAATCTGGCTTAGAGCGGGAAATCTTACAACAATAGATATAAGAAACTTATTAGTCATAAACCTCAAAGTTATAATTGAATTTAATACAAGCATAGACTTTTGCTGTCTTGAGCTTTTTTGAAAAAAATGGAATTTTGAATTTAGTAATTCATTTAACATTGGCAATCACGTTTTTACCTTTCAGTTTGTCATTATGCCAATTTTTAGGATTATTTTGAATGTAGTGTGATATTCTATGATATTCATCCAAATTGCGAATATTATGGTGATGATAATTAGGCTGACAAAAATGATTATTTCTGTTAAATTTCGGAATATCTAATTTATGTGCATCGATGTAATCATCATTTTTTGTATTATTGTGGGGTTAATTATACTCACATCTCCACTTCCACCCATGTACAATCAACCTTCCCGCCTAATTGGACACCTTTTTTCCTGATACTCACTTTTGTGGCTTGTATATCTTTTGAAAGAGCTTTTATACGTGTTCCAATATTAAAAATGACTGTTTCTAATAGTTTTTGACTGTTTTGCATTTCCTCTTTACAAATGGTATATATTGTTTCATAATTGACTGTAAGAGATAAATCGTCTGACGCCATAGCCTGATGATGGTAGGTGACTATAGCATCTACCACAAATGTATGACCCATCTTATTTTCGCCAAGATAATATCCATGATAAGCATAAAATTCTGCTTCTATAACGCCTATTTTTATTGTCATATATTGAAAAATATCTATTAACTTTTAAATAATGGAGAGCATTTTAGAGTTTTTAATAAAACAACAACAAAAATAGAAATAATATTCACAAAATATAAACTTTGCTGAAATATTAGATATTTTCTAATATATTTTGGTTAAAAATAAGCGCATACATTCATTTCTACTTTTTTGTATAAATTAATTTATACTTTTTTGTATAAAATTTAAACCATACTTTATTTACAGTGTTAGACTGACCGACTTAATAAGCAATTATACCTATTTAGACGTTATTTCTTATCGAGTAGGATATCAAAATTTAATTGAATATAATAAAAAAATAGAACTGTATGAGTGATTCGATGCAAACTCTTGAGCAACACACACAGAGTGAGTATAAACATGGCTGGAGTACTGAGCTGGATATGGAGACACTTCCCAAAGGACTGAGTGAAGATACTGTCCGATGGATTTCTGCCAAAAAAGAGGAGCCAGAATGGATGTTGGATTGGAGGCTAAAAGCATATAATACATGGCTAAAAATGAAAGAACCCAAATGGCCTAACGTAGAGTATGATGAAATAGATTACCAAGACATCATATATTACGCTGCGCCAAAGAAAAAATTAAATAGCCTAGATGAAGTTGATCCAGAACTCTTGGCTACATTTGAAAAGCTAGGTGTGCCCTTAGAGGAGAGAAAGGCCCTAGCGGGTGTAGCGGTTGATGCCGTCATCGACTCAGTCTCAGTGGCCACCACTTTTAGAGAGACTTTGGCCGAACAAGGCATTATTTTTTGTTCGTTTTCGGAAGCTGTCAAAGACTATCCTGAACTTATAAAAAAATACATAGGGTCTGTCGTACCAGCCAATGATAATTATTTTGCAGCCCTCAATTCAGCTGTATTTTCAGATGGTTCGTTTTGTTATATTCCTAAGGGAGTCAGTTGTCCTATGGAATTGAGTACTTACTTTAGAATAAATGCTGCCAATACTGGTCAATTTGAACGCACACTTGTAGTTGCAGAAGAGGGCAGTTATGTGAGCTATCTTGAAGGCTGTACAGCGCCGATGCGAGACGAAAATCAGCTTCACGCTGCGGTGGTAGAAATAGTAGCAATGGAAAAAGCTTATGTAAAATACAGTACTGTCCAAAACTGGTATCCAGGAGATAAGGAAGGCAAAGGAGGTATCTTTAATTTTGTAACCAAACGTGGTATATGCAAGGGTGACCATTCTAAAATAAGCTGGACACAGGTAGAGACCGGTTCTGCCATCACATGGAAGTATCCTAGTGTCATCTTAAAAGGAGACTATTCTGTGGGTGAATTTTACTCTATAGCGGTAACTAATAATAAGCAACAAGCTGACACGGGCACTAAGATGTTCCATATTGGCAAAAATACAAGCAGTACGATTATATCAAAAGGTATCTCCGCAGGAAAAAGCCAAAACTCTTATAGAGGATTAGTAAAAGTAGGTAAAAGAGCTGAAAATGCCAGAAATTTTTCGCAGTGTGACTCTCTACTTATGGGTGATAAATGTGGCGCACATACCTTTCCATACATAGAAATAGAAAATCCAACAGCAAAGGTAGAACACGAAGCTACGACATCCAAAATCGGGGAGGATCAAATGTTTTACTGCCAGCAACGCGGGCTTAGTGAAGAGGACGCTCTAAATCTCATCGTCAATGGCTACTGTAAAGAAGTCTTTAATGAGTTGCCTATGGAATTTGCTGTAGAAGCGCAAAAGCTACTTTCTATTAGCTTGGAAGGTAGTGTAGGATAATATCTTATCATTAATTAAATTCAAAAACATTAAAATAATTAAAAACAAAATAATAGCATGTTAAATATAAGAAACTTAAAAGCCAGCATTGAAGACAAAGAAATACTTAGAGGTATCAATTTAGATATAAAACCAGGCGAAGTACACGCCATAATGGGACCCAATGGTTCGGGAAAAAGTACTTTAGGAAATGTGATTTCTGGAAGAGAAGAATACGAAGTAACTGACGGAAGCATCACCTTCCAGGGCGAAGATTTATTAGAAATGGAAGTAGATGAGAGAGCACACAAGGGTATCTTTATGAGCTTTCAATATCCTGTCGAAATACCTGGTGTAACGACATCTAATTTTCTCAAACAAATAGTGAACTCTATACGCAAAGCTAGAGGTCAAGAAGAATTGAGTCCTATGGATATGCTTAAATTCCTGCGCGAAAAAGTCAATCAAATAGGTATGAAAGACGATATGCTTAAGCGCTCACTCAATGAAGGTTTTTCTGGTGGAGAAAAGAAAAGAAACGAGATTCTACAAATGACAGTACTGGAGCCCAAATTGGCTATATTGGATGAGACAGACTCAGGCCTAGACATAGATGCGCTCAAAGTGATAGCTGACGGTGTCAATGCTATGAGAGACGGTAAGCGATCGTTTATTGTTATCACGCATTATCAAAGATTACTTAACTATATTGTTCCTGATTATGTACACGTATTGCAAGATGGCAAAATAGTGAAGTCTGGAGACAAAACACTGGCCTACAAACTAGAGGAATTGGGCTATGATTGGTTAAAAACGGATGAACCTGCCTTGGTGTAATCCATACAAACCAACCATTTTTTCATCAATTTTAATAAAACAATATGGACAATATAGCATTAAAAAACGAAATATATTCAGAAGAAAAGCAACGATTGTTAGCGCTTTTTTCTTATTTCGAAAATTCTCTGAACGGTCAGAAGTCTTCGCCAATACATAATATAAGAAAAAAAGCAGCTCAAAATTTAGAGCACATTGCTTTTCCTACTTTACGTAGTGAAGACTATAAATATACTCAAATCTCTTCTTTGGTAAAATCTGTTTTAAATTTGCCAAAAAATCAAACATTGGCAGATAATAACATGATTCCTCAAGATCTAAATAGTCTAGATGGATATAAGATTGTTTTTTATAATGGTTGTTTTCAAAAAGAACTTTCTAACCTTGATAATGATAGCGAGGGTATTCTAATTCTCACTACTGAGAATGCTTATGAAATAGATGAATATAAAACGATACTTGAGCGCTCTTTCAGTAAGGTCACTGAAGAACATAAAGATGTTTTTGCACAGCTGAGTTTAGCTTTTCAAAACAGTTATTTTATTCATGTGCCTAAAAATACGGACCTCCAAAAGCCTATTCAAATCATCCATCTTTATGATGATAAAGCAGAGGAAACACTCTATAGTCCTGTGTTTTATGTACACGCAGATAAAGGGTCTAGAGTGCGTATTTTAGAAAGCTTTTTCGGATCAGAAAGTGAAAATACTAGTAAAATCTTAAGCGTTCCGTTATTCTATTTTGTAACTCAACAAAATTCTGAAGTAAGATATTACAAACTCCAAAATCTAAACTTACATCAGTCAATGGTGCACAGTACTTTTGCGCATCAGCATAGAGATAGTACCTTTACATCTTTCACTTTTGATATTGGTGGCAAAATGGTCAGAAACAATCTCCAGGCCATACATCATGGAGAAAATGTCACTACCAATCTTTACGGTGTAACCATAGCGAAAGGCGAGCAGCATATAGACAATCAAACACTTATAGATCATGCAGTGCCACACTGCCAATCCAATGAATGGTACAAAGCAATATTGGATGACAAAGCACGTGGTGTATTCAATGGTCAAGTCATGGTAAGACCTGATGCACAAAAGACCAATGCGTTCCAGCAAAACAATACTATTTTACTATCTCAAGACGCACGCATGGATTCTAAACCACAGCTAGAAATATATGCTGATGATGTCAAATGCAGTCATGGTGCCACTATTGGACAGATGGATGAGGACGCTGTTTTTTACCTTAAAAGTCGTGGATTGACAGATAATGATGCGCGTAAATTGTTACAATTGGCTTTTTTACAAGAAATCACTCAACTGATATGTCAGGAAAACATAAAAGATATCCTGTACGATCGTATTGCAATAAAATTTGACGCATAGATTTTTACCTATATAAATAATTAAAAAATGTTGACCAATTCATCAATGACATTAGATACAAAACAAGAGCTTATCGAAAAAATAAGACAAGACTTTCCTATTCTCAATGAAAAAATGAATGGTAAAGATTTAGTTTTTTTGGATTCCGCTGCCTCTGCCCAAAAACCATTGGCCGTCATTGATGCTATGTCTGATTACTATAAAACGAGTCATGCCAATGTACACAGAGGCGTCTATCAACTCAGCCAGAAAGCAACAGAAGCCTTTGAAGCTGCACGTCATGCTGTCAAAAACTTCATTAATGCTGAGCGTGACGATGAGATCATTTTTGTACGGGGATGTACAGAAGGTATCAATTTAGTAGCACATTGTTTTGGCAAATCCGAAATCCGTGAAGGTGATGAAATCATCATCAGTGGAATGGAACACCATAGCAATATCGTGCCGTGGCAAATGGTTTGCGAAGATAAGAAAGCCATCTTAAAGGTCATACCCATCACAGATGAAGGAGAATTAGATATGGTGGCTTTTGAAAACATGTTGAGTCCTCTTGTCAAAATTGTTTCACTGGTTCATGTGTCTAATTCTTTGGGTACGATAAATCCAGTTAAAGATATCATACATAAGGCACATCAATATGGTATTCCTGTTCTGATAGATGGTGCCCAGGCCACACCGCATGGCCAAGTAGATGTACAAGATTTAAATGCAGATTTTTATGTATTTTCTGGTCACAAAGTCTATGGGCCTACGGGCATTGGTGTACTTTATGGTAAAAAAGCTTGGTTAGACAAATTGCCTCCCTATCAAGGTGGCGGAGATATGATAGAGACCGTGACTTTCGAAAAGACCACTTATAATGTACCTCCATTTAAATTTGAAGCTGGGACACCTGATATAGCTGGAGCTATAGGTTTGCATGCAGCCATAGACTATATGACCACTTTGGGGTATGATTTTATAGCAGAGAGAGAGCACCAATTATTAAATTATGCTACCGAAACCCTTAGTGCTATCGAAGGACTAAAAATCATAGGAACTGCCCAAAATAAGGCAAGTGTGATCTCATTTGTATTTGACAACGTACATCCTTATGATTTGGGTGCTTTGTTGGACAAAATGGGTATCGCGGTACGAACAGGGCATCACTGCACGCAGCCACTCATGACCAGATTTAATGTACCCGGTACAGTGAGAGCTTCATTTGGTATATATAATACTGAGGAGGAAATAGATAAATTGGCCACTGGCATCAAAAGAGCCATAACCATGTTGACTTAATAAATTTATGCGCTATGTCACAAAAAACAGATGAAATACAAGATCAAATCATAGATGAGTTTGCTTTCTTTGATGATTGGATGGAAAAATATGAATACATCATAGAGATGGGAAAAAGTCTCCCTCTTATACAAACTGAATATAAGTCACCTGAATATCTCATTAAAGGATGTCAAAGTCAAGTATGGCTTCACGCAAATGTAAAGGACTCAAAGATATACTTTACTGCGGATAGTGATGCCATTATCACTAAAGGTATCATAGCATTATTAGTTAGAGTGCTTTCAGGTCAAGACATCAAGGAGATAGCATCTACTAACTTGTATTTCATAGACAAGATAGGGCTTAAAGAACATTTATCTCCCACAAGGTCCAATGGCCTATTGAGTATGGTAAAACAAATGAAAATGTATGGCGCAGCAGCCAATCAACTTAATTAAATACCATGAACACGGAGATCCTAAAAAATGAAGCTATAGAAGCCATCAAAACAGTATTTGACCCCGAGATACCCGTCAATCTATGGGAGTTGGGTTTAATTTACTCTGTTAAGGTAGATGAGGACAATATAGTACATGTAGAAATGACCTTGACATCTCCAGCATGTCCTGTGGCAGAAAGTCTTCCTATGCAAGTGCAAGAAAAAATATTTGCTGTACAAGGTGTTAAAGACGTAGAGTTAAAAGTCGTTTTTACGCCACCTTGGAACAAGGACAAAATGAGCGAGGAGGCTAGATTTATTCTAGACATGATGTAATTTAAAATTTTTAATAAAATGTTTCACAAACCTTAGAATTATATGAAGATCAACTCTATAGATGAATACGGCCTCCGAATACTTATACGTATGGGCAAAGAGAATGCAGAGGAAGGTCTAAGTATATCTCAACTCAGTGAAATGGAAGGACTTTCTAGTGCCTATGTAGCCAAGCTCACCCGACTTTTAAAATCTGGTGGCATGATAAATAGCACAAGAGGTCATAAAGGTGGTTATATTTTAGCCTACGATCCAAAGGACATGACTGTCAATATGATATTGAAAGTTTTGGGTGGCAATCTTTATAACACTAGTTTTTGTGAAGCGCACAGTGGTGTCAATAAATTTTGTAATAATTCTGTCGACTGCACAGTAAGGTCTCTCTGGAAAATGGTACAAAAAACCATGGACAATCTCCTCAATCAAATTACCTTAGCTGATCTGATAAGCAGCGAAAGAGAGTCACTCACTAAAATGCAGTCCATCTTTGAGAAAATAAACCAAATAGATATAAAGGATAATGTCATAGAATTGGACACCAAAGCGAACCAGGTAGAGGCTGTTTAATAAAATTGTAAAGTATTACAATATATTACAGAAGTGATAAATCTATCAAAGACCACAAAACATCATTGTCGGGTAAATCAGCTGTATAACTGTATTTTTTCTGAGAAAAAGGGTGGACAAATTCATATTTATAAGACAAAAGACCAATGCTTCTATTCATATTGGGCCTTTTTGAACCATATTTTAAATCGCCCTTAACGGGTAATCCTACTGTAGACAATTGTGCTCTTATCTGATGGTACCTTCCTGTTTTTAAGTCTATTTTCAATAAATGATAGTTGTCAAAAGACTGTATTAATGTGTAAGAGAGTAAAGCTTCCTTGAAGTAGTCATCTTGGGGTTCGTCCGCTGTGATAGCGCGACTTTTATATTTTTTAATAAAATGTTTGAGAGTTGTTTTTTCATTATTAGGCGTTCCCGATACCAAAGCCAAATAGGTTTTTGACACCTGTCGTTCCTTCATCATTTCAGTAAATTCTTTTGCAAATTTTTTGTTTTTTCCAAAGATGACAAGTCCTGATACGGGTTGATCTATACGATTGAGCACAAATAATTCTTCGAGGTATTTTTCTCGCAGTATAGTTTCTAAATCCAATGCATCAGTATCAGTCACCTGAACAGGTAATCCATTTTTTTTATTTATCACCAAAAAATCTTCTGTTTCATCTATTATTTGATAACTCTCATAAGGATCATTGTAATCTATTTTCTTTTGAAACAGTTCATTTAAATTAATCTCCATTGTCTAATGTTACTTTATTTCTTCGTAGTCCACATATTCATCTTCACTATCTAATTCATTAGGATGCTGGTGTTCTTTTTTAGCTGCATTAAGTTTCGGCCCTAAAAAACTAATATATACATAATATCCAATCAAGGCCAACAGTAAATATTTGAACATAACTTTTCGTGGGGTTTGTGTTTTCATTAATATAAACTTAAATATTCTTGTATTGTTCATTTGACCATAATTTGATAGGCATTTTTCTATTTGGCGTGTATTTCATTGAGTTGTTTAAGATATTTAACCAAAAGTTAAAAAAATCCATTACCTTTGTGACTGTGTTTTTAATCTTAAATAGATAAATGAACGATAAAAAACGTCAATTAAAAGAGTCAAATATTATAGAAGCGGCTGAACATGTATTTTCGGAAGTAGGCTTTAAAAATGCTAAAATGGAAGATATAGCACAAAAAGCTGGCATTACAAAGGTAACACTCTATTCTTATTTTCAATCCAAAGAAAACCTTTATTTAGCGCTCACATATAAAGCCTTACAGCTACTGATAGACAAGTTTTATTCTGTGATGGATAACAAAAAATCTCAAAATGGCCTAGATAGCGTTTTGTCCATATTTGAGACTTTTATGGACTTTTGTGAAAATAATTTTTTATATTCAGAACTTTTGCTTGAATATTTCGCATTGGTGAGATCATCGGCTGATGGAGCTAATAACTTAAAACTAACTGAGGCTGTAAAAGACAGTATATATTTTGTTAGACTTCAAGACATGCATAATTTACCCTATAAGCTTACAGCCAAAGAAATAGAAAGAGGCAAAGCCGATGGTAGCATTAAGACTAAATTAGATGCTATGTTGTGTACTTTACACGGTTGGACCATGGTGATAGGGTATGTCAAAGTCTTAAGAGCTTCCGGCAATAATGTAGCGCCCCTTTTTAATATCAGCATAAAAGCACTCAAAGAGTTAAACTTGAATATGGCACGACACATGTTTTCCGTTTCTTAATACCTATCTTAATATGTTTGCAGTTATCTACGGTCATAAAACAGTCAACGAAGCAGATTTAATGTACTATGATACATTGTTTCAAGCTTGTACCGACAACAAAATATCCTTTAAAATATATCAAGGACTGCATGATGCGCTCTGTATTCATGACAGTAAATACCAAAATTTATTGACCTATAGTGGTCAGAAAGATATCGAGGACAGGCAGCCTGAAATCATGATTACCTTAGGAGGAGATGGTACGATATTAAAAGCTATCACTTTGATAGGCGAATTGGAAATACCTATATTGGGTATAAATTTAGGAAGATTAGGGTTCTTGGCCAATATTGAACAGAAGCTTATCACCAAAGCCATAAGTGCCTTATTAGAAAATAAATATACAGTAGAGTCACGCAGTATGCTTGCTATATCAAGCAATATTTCCTTATTTAATGATTTTCCTTATGCTATCAATGATTTCACTATAAACAAAAGAGATACTTCATCGATGATCACTATACATACTTATATTGATAATATTTTGCTCAATTCATATTGGGCTGATGGTATCATTATTAGTACACCCACGGGTTCTACAGGCTACTCACTAAGTTGTGGAGGGCCTATTATTTTTCCTGAAGCGCAAAATTTTGTCATTACACCTGTAGCGCCACATAATCTTACTGTCAGGCCTGTAGTTATTTCTGATAAAACTACCATTTCCATACGTGTAGAGGGAAGGACTCAAAACTTTATGAGTACATTGGATTCGAGATATGAAACTATCACGTCTGAGCACAAAATAGAAGTAAAAAAAGCTAAATTTTATGCTAAATTTATTAAACTAAAAGGACATTCTTTTATTAAAACAATCAATGAAAAGTTATTGTGGGGTTTGGATAAAAGAAATTGATTGTCGTCAACATTAATTATTTAGTGTATGAATCCATAAATTTCAGTAAAAACAAGGCCTAAAAGAGAAATTTTTCATTTCTTTGTGCGCCTTTAAGAAAAATATTTTTGAACAAACATAATTTTATGAATTTCGATTAATGAAGAACACATATTTCCAACTCATCAACCAAACATATGACTTTCCTCAAGAAGGATTTGATTTACATCAGGGAAATTTAACATTTTACGGTATATCATTAAAATACCTAATAGAAAAATACGGGACCCCATTCAGATTGACCTATTTACCCAGAATAGGAGATCAAATAAAAAAAGCTAAAAACCTATTTAACAAAGCCATTAAAGCCAACGGTTATAAAGGAGAATATCACTATTGTTACTGTACTAAGTGCTGCCACTTTTCGCATGTAATAGAAAAAGCTTTGGACTATAACGTTCATTTAGAGACTTCCTCGTCTTTTGATATTGATATTATCAGATTACTGGAAGAAAAAGGACGAATAGACAAAAACACAATTTTAATACAAAATGGTCACAAAACTGAGGACTATCTCAATAAAATAGTAGAACTCATTGAAGACGGCTACCAAAACGTTATTCCTGTATTGGATAGCAAAACAGAGTTGGACCGGATATATTCCAAAACAAAAAAAGACCTCACTGTTGGTATCCGTATGGCTATCAATGAAGAGCCACAGTCAGCCTATTATACTTCAAGATTAGGCATCAGAAGTGCAGAAATCATTGACTTTTATAAAAACAGTATCGCAAAAAAGAAACGTGTCAAACTAAAAATGTTACATTTTTTTGTAGATTCGGGGATAAAAGACAATCTCTATTATTGGGGAGAATTTAGAAAAGCATTAAAGCTTTTTGCGGAGTTAAAAAAAATATGTCCTACATTGGACTCTATCAATCTCGGAGGTGGATTTCCTATCAGAAACAATTTAGGCTTCGAGTATGATTTCAAATATATGGTCAATGAACTCGTGTCCAACATCAAAGAAGTTTGTGTAGAGGAAGGCATAGAAGAGCCTGATATTTATACAGAATTTGGTAAATATACAGTAGGTGAAAGTGGAGCCATTATTTTTTCGGTATTAGAGCAAAAACAACAAAACGACTCCGAGCTATGGTATCTGATAGACAATAGTCTTATGAACACTATTCCAGATGCTTGGTCTATTTTTGAAAAATTCATATTGCTACCCGTCAATAAATGGGACAACGAATACAGTCGTGTCAGCATAGGTGGGATCAGTTGTGACCACTCTGATTATTATAATTCAGAGGATCTTAATCAAGAGATTTTTCTGCCCGTTTATGACCAGCATAAAGAAGAGCCGTTATATTTGGGATTTTTCCATACTGGAGCCTACCAAGACGCCATCAGCGGATATGGTGGTATCAAGCACTGCCTTATTCCTTCACCCAAACAAATTATTATAGATAGGGACGAAAAAGGCAATACTATTGAGCACATCTACAGAGATGAACAGTCTGTAGAGCAAATGTTAGAAATTTTGGGATATTATAGAAATAAAGAACAAAAACAAGATTAATGCAAATAACAAATTTTTTAAAACATCACTACAAGCATTTTAATGCAGCTGCTCTCATAGACGCAGCTGAGGGCTACAAAACACACTTGCTCGAAGAGGGCAAAATGATGGTCACTCTCGCGGGTGCTATGAGTACAGCGGAGTTAGGAAAATCACTCGCCGAGATGATTAGACAAGATAAAGTGCATATTATCTCATGTACAGGTGCTAACCTTGAAGAGGATATTATGAACTTAGTGGCCCACTCTCATTATAAAAGAGTGCCTAATTATAGAGATTTAAGTCCTCAAGATGAGTGGGATTTGCTAGAAAATCATTACAATAGAGTGACAGATACATGCATTCCTGAAGAAGAGGCATTCAGAAGATTACAAAAACACTTATGGGACATCTGGAGTGGAGCTGAAAAGAAAGGAGAACGCTATTTTCCGCACGAATTTATGTATCAATTGCTTCTAAGCGGTGTTTTGGAGCAATACTACGAAATAGATCCAAAGGACAGTTGGATGTTGGCAGCCGCCGAAAAAAATATACCTATAGTCGTACCAGGATGGGAGGACAGTACTATGGGAAATATCTTCGCTTCTTACTGTATTAAAGGAGAACTCCAAGCGTCAACCATGAAAAGTGGCATTGAGTACATGATGTGGTTAGCGGATTGGTACACAAAAAATTCTACAGGAAAAGGTGTCGGCTTCTTCCAAATAGGGGGTGGTATAGCTGGAGACTTTCCTATTTGTGTCGTGCCTATGCTTTATCAAGATATGGAAATGCATGACGTACCATTCTGGACTTATTTCTGTCAGATTAGTGATAGTACCACGAGTTACGGTTCATACTCAGGAGCAGTACCCAACGAAAAGATAACATGGGGAAAATTAGATATAGACACACCCAAATTTATAGTAGAAAGTGACGCGACTATTGTTGCGCCATTAATATTTGCAATAGTTTTAGATTGGTGATATTGATTACCTCACACGACTACCTCTTTCGGTTTTTCTACTGACTTGGGTAGTTGTGTTTCCTTTACTACTAATCAATAAAAAAGCTTGTGCGCTTCGAGCCGATGTGGTATATTCTTTCCCTCCGTAGGTAATGACACCAAAATTTCTTTCCCATTTTCTGGCCCTTAATGCGTACCTATCTCTTACTTTAGCTATGGGACCAAATACCAGATAGTTGTTATTGTTTCGTTCATCAAAAGTAATAGCATAATTGCCATCCGTTGTTGAAAAAAGAAAAGTACCCGGCGTACCTCTTCTTATAACAATTTGTTCTAGTTGACGCCCCTTGGTACGTTTAAGTTTACCTCCTTGAATCACGGCTTCACCACGTCTTAGTTCTCTTTGTAATAGGATATCTTCAGAAACATAAAACTGCAGCTTTTTTAAATCTGAATCTCTCCATTGATTTTCTTGTGCCAGGCGATCATTATAATACATACGCGTAGGCTGACAAGAAGTCACTATAATAGTCAAAAACGCAAATAAAAAAAAATTTGTATTGGAAAATGTCATATTCAATAGATTTTGTGTTATAAACTATAACGTTAGGCCTATAGTTTAAGTAATGAAAAGTCAGATTTTTAACTAATTTTTAAAATCTACTCATAATTTTTTTTCTAACCCTCCCACTATAAATCTTTATCTTTATGGCCGATGGTCTCTGTGAAGAGTATATACCCTTAGAACCAGAAAAAAGATACGCCGCTACGCAAGCTAAAAACAGGAAAATACCTGCATCCACGCCAAAAAGCTCTATACCCATCACAGTACAAGCCAAAGGAGCATGAGTTGCCCCTGCAAATACAGCCACAAATCCCATGCCAGCTAAAAGAGCTATAGGAAGAGGAACAAACCATACCAATATATTGCCCAAAGTAGAACCAATGAAAAATAATGGTGTCACTTCTCCTCCCTTAAACCCCGCTCCTAAAGTGAATGATGTGAATAATATTTTAAGTAAAAAATCATAATTATTCATGGGTAAGCTGAAAGCATCTATAATAACAGGCACACCTAATCCTATGTATCGGGTAGTTCCCAGCATATACACAGCTAAAGCAATAAAAACACCGCCTACCATAGGACGCAAAGGTGGATAATATATCTTATTGTGAAATAAATCTCCCCAAAAGTGGGTCATTTGAGAAAATAGCATCGCTGCAAGCCCAAATATCGCCCCCGCTAAAAGACTCCACAAAATAAATTCAAAATTTATGACAGGAATATTATCTATGACATAGTATGTGTGCACCACAGGATATTGATGGCAGACAAAATCAGCCAAAAAGGCTGTTAAAAATACAGGAAATATAGCGGTATAGTGTAATTTTTTATAAAATAAAACTTCCAAAGCAAAAATAGCTCCCGCATAGGGTGTACCAAATACCGAGGCAAAACCACCACTTACACCCATTAGGAGCAAAATCCTTCTGTCATTATTTGTTAATCTAAACCATTTTGTGGCCTGATCCGCTAAGGCACCACCCATCTGTACAGCTGTACCTTCTCTACCTGCAGAGCCCCCAAACAAATGCGTCAGGACTGTACCCAAAAGTATCATGGGCGCCATTTTTATAGGTATTATCTCTTTTGGGCTATGATATTCGTCAATGATTTGATTATTGCCTCTCACCACAGATGAACCATATTTGTAATAAATATACCCTATCAAAAAACCACCCAACGGAAGTAAAGCAATAATCCATAAATGTGTTTCTCTCCATTTTGTAGCCGCTTCAAGCAACAATAAAAATAGAGCTGAGGCACTACCTGTCATAAGGCCTACTAATAATGATAGTAAAACCCAAGTTCTGATATACTTGTTAAATGCGTTTATATGAAAAAGAACACTATCCAAATTACAATTTCCTGATCAATCCTTCCTGTGCCACACTGGCTATTAAATCACCTTGAAAATTAAATATTTTACCAGAACAAAATGCTCTTGCCCCGTTAGCATTACTACTTTCTACGACGTAAAGCAACCATTCATCTGTCCTAGCGGGTCTGTGAAACCACATAGCATGATCCAAGCTCGCTATCTGCATAGGTGTCGTAAAAAACGATAATCCATGAGGAAATAGAGCTGTAATCAATAAATTGAAGTCCGATGCATAAGCCAACGTTGTCTGGTGTAAAATGGGGTCATCAGGCAAGGTACCATTGGTTTTGAACCAAGTGTGATTCATCGGTGGTCTTATCTTAGGATTGAATGGGTCATAGGATTCTACTGGATGAAAAATAAATGGACCTTCAGGAGAAAAAATACCCCTAGGCTCAATTTTGAATTTTTCAGCAAACTGAGCAAATATTTCGGAAAAAGAGGTCAAAGAATCGGGTCGTGCCACGTTGGGCATGATAGCCTGATGTTCTATACCTTCTTCTGGTTTATGAAATGATGCTGAAAGAATAAATATTTCCCTATTTTTTTGATAAGCGACGACGCGTCTAGTATCAAATGTTCTGCCATTTTTTACCGTCGATACCCTATATTCTATGGGTTCATCATTATCTCCTGGATGAATAAAATAACTATGTATAGAGTGCAAAGCCTTAGCATCATGGACCGTTGTCTGAGCGGCATAAACCGCTTGTGCCAATACTTGTCCACCATACACATTAGGGCTTCCTATAAACAAATTATTCCCTTTAAATAAACCGTCTCCGAAATTCTCCAAGTCCAATATGTCCAATAGCTGTGGTAACTGTGAAGCCATGTTTTTCTTGTATTAATGAACCGCAAAGATACAAGTTAATCTTATAGGCTTTTGCAAAAAATCAGATTTTTAATAAATTTGTCCAATATCTACCGTTATTCTACCCAAAGGAGTCATTGCATTGATCAAATGAACTTTATCATATTTTTTGATATCTTCTACTTTAATCTCCTCCGTACACAGGCTGCTTTTATCTAATAATACCTGTCTTCGCACTCCTCTAAGCAATGGATATTTGGGCGTAAAGTACCCTTGTTTATTTTCAAAAACGAGATTATAGTAATAGGCGTCTGTCACGCAGCCGTCCTTGATGATAATAATTTCATCATGAATACCTCGTTCGCCCCATAAGATGTCTAAGGATCTTCTTTCCAAAAATTTGTGTTCATATGATATCCCTGTTGCAAAAACCAGTTTTAATGTTTTAATCTCTCTGATTTTATAGGTGCTGAATGACACTTCATCGATATCAGTATCATAAAGTACTCTGCATTTTACCAATCCTATTTTAAATTCCTTAGGTACAAATATTTTTTCTTTTAGGTGGATGGGTAAATCCGTGTTAAAAATAGCTTTTCGCGTTTTATTAATACGCGCTTCATGGTATTTCATATAGCATAGGCTGCCATTCCAAACTTTAATACTTTCGACTAATAGGGACATATACTTTATCTAACATTTCTTGGTATTCGGATGTAGCGTCACTCATGAAAGTGATACCACATCCACTTCTATAATACATTTGGTTGTCTTTTTGTTCGATGTATCTTATCATTACAGCTGAGTCTATATTCTCTCCGTCAAATATGCCCATCACTCCTGTATAATACCCTCGCTCTCCATGTTCGTTTTCCTGTATGATATCTATAGTTTTACGTTTGGGTGCACCAGAAATACTTCCTGCAGGTAATAGTTTATAAAAAATCGTCCCCAACTCACTCATATAATTATCTGGCAATATTCCTTCTATCTCCGAACTCACTTGGAGTAGCCGTTTTGTGGTAGTTTTTATCTCATCGATGTATCTGAAATTTTTTACCACCACATTTTTGGCCACCTGACTGAGATCATTTCTTAATAAATCTACAATTGTGTAATGCTCTGCGGTTTCTTTGACGTCGTTAAGTATTATATTTCGTGCATCGGGTATAGAGGCATCTATTGTGCCTTTCATTGGGTGCGTTATGATTTTTCCATTTACTATTTTTACAAATGTCTCAGGTGAAAACACAATGAACTCATTTTTGTAAAACAGTTTATATTTGGCCAAAGAAATTTTAAAAAGCTCCAATAGTGAGTAATTCGTCTCTATTTTTGTAGGAAAAGTCAGATTCAATAAAAAAGAATTTCCCCCTTGAATTTCCGATTTTACCCCATCAAATGCCGACTTGTATCTTTCCACAGACAGAGGAAAAGTATCAAATTTAAGTTTTCTTGGTTTACTAGGTTTTATCGAGTAGTTCTTTATACTGTTAAACTTGTAATATACATTTTCGGGAATATCGTCCAACTTAAAAATAACGGGCTTTTGCATTTCAAAATCTATCATGAATAGAAAAGGAACTTTGTCTTTACCCCAAATATTCATGGTCTGAATCCAATTGTCTACATTCAACGTAAATAAGTTTTTAGGTCGTTTATAATTTTCTTCTTATTTGGAATAATAGATGATATTAATAACACTTTTTGCTTCAGATTCTGATGATTCTCCAGGAAATTCCTCTACAATGGGATATAATATTTCCATGTTTTTGTCTTTAAAGTATGCCTCTACTGCATTATGCGCTTTTCGTGTATCAGTACTTTGGCCTGCATGGACTATTTGATACGCCATAGTAGAAGCCATAACTTCGTTAGTGCTATTTTTTAATGAGACTTCAGACAGAGTGGGTAATCCCACAGCTATTTCGTGATGATTATTTTCAGGTGAACCATACCTAAGTAAGACGGGTGAACCACTGATAGCAAGATTGTCATTAAGAGCACTTTGATATAGAGCAGCCAAATTTTGTTTGTAAAAATCAGTAATATTTTCGCTTTTTACATGGGCTTTTCTTGTGATGTAGTACCTATTTGGCATGGAGACGGGCGTTATCTCATGGCCATGATATATATAATTATCATTTCGTTCTTTAATCAGTTCATTGAGTTTCTTAATGTCTTGTCTTATGACCTTACGTAATCTCATTTTGTGAGCAAAGTTCCACAGATTTGTGATAAAACCTGATTGTCCCTTACCTATCACTTGTACAGTGCTTTGTGGCGTATTCAAAAACTTATAATTATAAGAAGTTGTTTTATGGTCGTTTCTTTCATCATATACCAAGATGCTATCATTGTAATTGGAAGCGATTAGTCTAAAGACACCTTCAGCATGTTTCAACTCATTATTTATGATTACCCCTTGTGAAAAATTATTTTCATAAGTAAAAGTATCTCTCTGATACCTATGTGACCATAAAGGTAAACTATAAAAATCTGATACAACATTGTAAGCTACATCTGTAGGTGCTTCCAGTTTTTGGTTGACTATAGATTCAAAATTTTTAGGCATCAGTGCCGAGATGACGACTAAAAGTACCAGTATAATGATTAAACCTATGAGGTATTTTTTATTGTTTGACATTAGCTGATTATTTCTGTATAATGAAACAAATATATTGATATAAAAGTTTGGCTCTGTGTTGTTTTGTATGGGTAATCACTTCGGATAATTTGGGTAAATATAGCTTAATTTAGTGCTCGTTTAAACTATATTTTCTTTTGTCTTGATACAAAAGAAACAAAAAATCAAGACTGTTTCATTTTCTTAACGCCAAAATCATTAAAAAATGCTAAACATAAAAAACTCGCCTTTTTCTTTTGTCTTTCGCACTAACTGCGTTGATTATAAATATCTTACATCCGTATTTGACTTTCGTATGGCTCAAACAGTTTTCTGTTTTTTACGCATTTTTTAACGGATTTTGTCTAAAAATGAAAAGGTCGGAAAACGTAAACAACTGGATTCCTCAGATTTATTAATACTGCTTTACTCAGATAAACATCAAAAAATTGAAAACACTATAATCTAAAATATTATTCTAATAATTAGATTAGACTTTTTATGAGTTTACCCACACGATTCAACATAGAGCTAAAAGTTTGAACTTAACTTATTTGTACTAATTAGTTATTAAAAGTTTTCCATGTTTTTACAACTTTTTACAGGATAAAACCCGAATTCTAAACTAGAAAATCTCAGTCCGATAGTGCCCTAGGTTTTGAAGTATAGTTTTTTAGATATCAACTCAAATACTTACCTACTATAGGCATTCGTCTACCCATACCAAAAGCTTTTGGACTTACTCTCAATACGGGCGCAGTTTGGTGTCTTTTAAATTCATTGATGTTGACCAATCTCAAAATGCGTTTAACCAAAGTGGCTTCATACCCCATATCTATGATTTCTTGTGGTCCTTTGCGCTTTTCTATGTATTGGTAAAGAATAGTATCTAAAATATCGTAATCCGGGAGGCTGTCACTATCTTTTTGGTTGGGTCTGAGCTCTGCAGAAGGTGGCTTGTTGATGGTGTTATACGGTATTTCTTCCCTGTCTTGGTTGATATAGTGGGCCAAATAATAAACCTCCACTTTATAGACATCACCAAGTACAGAAAGTCCTCCACACATATCACCATAAAGTGTTCCGTATCCTACTGCCATTTCGCTTTTGTTGGATGTATTTAGAAGGATATTGCCGTATTTATTAGAAATGGCCATATTGAGTATACCTCTGATTCTGGCTTGAATATTTTCCTCAGTCACATTAAAGGGTAGGTCTCCGAATATAGGACTCAATTTATATAAAAATGAGTTATAGACATCTTCGATAGCAATGATATCATAAGGCATGCCCAAGTTTTTGGCCAATTGTACAGCATCATCTATAGAGTGTTGGGATGAAAACTGGGACGGCATCAAAAGACATCTCACATTTTCAGCACCCAAAGCTCTGGCTGCCAAAACCGCAGTCACCGCTGAATCAATACCTCCAGAGAGACCTAAAACTGCCTTGGTAAAACCTAGTTTTGAAAAATAGTCTTTAATCCCCATAACGATGGCATCGTGGATCAACTCTATTTTCGGCTTGGGGTGATCATAATTTTGTGTACAAGACATCACCTCACCCAATGTATAGTGTCTCAGACATTCTTCAAAATAAGGCATTTCATCTACAACGATCCCGTCTTGATTGACTACTAAACTACCCCCGTCAAATATCAGTTCAGTTTGTGCACCACAATGATTAACGTAAAATAAAGGAATTCCATAACGCTCTACATTGGCCCGAACTGTATGAATTCTGTTTTGGGCATGTTCATAATGAAAAGGAGACGCAGACAAATTGAGTATAAAGTCTGGTTGAAACTTTTGCATGTGATCAAGTGGAATAACTGTGTACAGCGGATCCTCTACGCCTACATCCCAAATGTCTTCGCAGACAGTAAGGGCTATTTTTTTCCCTTTGTAAATGACCACATTCCAAGAAGAGGCGGGCTCGAAATACCTATATTCGTCAAAAACATCATAAGTGGGTAAGAGCGTTTTTTGTTGAATAAACTGTATCTCTCCATCTGCTAAAAAATATGCAGAATTGAAAAGATTTTTCCCCTCAGTTTTTGGATTTTTTTCAGGAGCGCCTACTACGATGGCTATTCCTATGGCATGCTGACATAGTGTTGCGATACACTCATTGGACAGTCTGATAAAGTCTTCAAACTCCAAAAAATCGCGAGGAGGGTAACCGCATGTGGCCAGTTCACTAAAACAAATGATATCTGATTGAGCGGCCTTAGCCGCTTCTATGGCTTTTATCATCTTTTGGGTATTGCTTTCAAAATTCCCTATATGATAATTTATTTGTGCTAATGTTATCTTCATTGTGCTCAACTCGTTTTATAATTGGAAATAGTAATATCATCATCGACCTTTGCCAGATACCAAAACCATGAAAGAAAAAATCCATAAACAAATATAGAAAACTGGCCTTCTAAATGTGACTCATAAAAAAAACTTAAAATCAAAGGTATAAAAAACGCCATAAACCATCGATTATTCCTTAATGTTGCAACAAAAAGAGGATAAAATAAATGGTACATAAAAAACAATAAACCCAAAATACCTGCCGAAGCCATATAAATGAGTGCCTGACTAATCGGCACAAAACGGTTTTTATTAGATACTTCTGGTCTGTTTTTATCAAACCAATCATTTGTATGCGCGTCTAAAGAAGAAAAACCCACGCCAGTCCAAAAATTATTTTTATAGATATCCCATCCCGCTTGAATAGAAAAAACCCTTATCGCGTCACTGAGTCCATGTTGGTACTCCCCTTTTCTGTAATGTTCGAAATCGTACCTCATAAAATTGACCCTTTCTTGAAAACTAGGTAAGGCTTTGTAGGCACCGAATAATAACAGAAATGAAATAGGAACCAGCAAAGTGATGAGCCATTTTTTTGACCGTGGTAGTGACCAAAATACCCACACAAATCCCATCACATAAAGAGATAAAAGACCTGTCTTTGCGCCTAAAATGTGTAAAAACAGAATTTGAAACAATATATACAGCGCTGTCAATACCTGAGTGATTTTAGTGCGCTCTTTGATAAAAAGGTACATAGCCATCAATATACTTATCGATGTCATCCAGCTGATTCGTATGTGATCTCCTTTGGCCAATACAGGTAAAACTTTAGATACTTTATAAGAAGCGACTATTTCGTCAAAATTTATAAAATATTGTATCATACTATAGGTGCTTGAAACTAACATAGTCCCTAATACGGCCCAATGAATCGCCTTAATTGACGTTGTATTCGCTTTTAAAGCAAATACAAATGCCGGAAATAAGACCAGTAGCCACTTCATGGTGACACGATGATTTAAAACGATATCTACACCATTGAATACATCGCTCAAAAAGGGTATAAGTGCTAAACCTATAAAGGACCACATCCATCTATCTGACCATAAATTTCTAATTTTAGATATATTGATTAATGCATATAGCCCAGCAAAACCAAACCCGATATTGTTGACAACTCTATTGTATAAAAAACCAAATAACATCAGTGCTATGGCTATCACGGCTATAGAGATATTGATTTTTTCTTTTTGTGTTAAAGCACGCAAACTCATGGATATTTAAAATAGAACTACAAAGGTAAAAACTTAGTGAATAATAGGTGCATTTGGAGAATATTATTCCGAATTACATTTTTTCCGTACCTTTCAGAAAAGGAACAAATCTAAATGAACCATGCGTTTTTTTGGACAAAGTATTGTCTTCGTGTTTAAATATTTGTAACATCTGAAGTGACTCACCTTGCCCATAAGGGATGACCATTATGCCACCAGGATTGAGTTGATCTATAAGAGCTTGAGGGATTTCAGTAGCGCCGGCAGTAACGATAATCTTATCAAATGGGGCATACCGAGCAGCTCCTTTATACCCATCTCCATAAAGTGTGCGAACACCTGCAAACCCTATTTTATCCAAAAATGCTGTAGTTTTTTGATATAGAATTTGTTGTCTTTCGATGGTGTACACTTTGGCGCCCATGTGATGTAGGACACAAGCCTGAAACCCAGAGCCAGTACCTATTTCTAAAACCTTATCTCCTTTTTGCAACTGTAAGAGATGGGTTTGAATAGCTACGGTATAAGGTTGTGAAATAGTTTGATCCGCATCTATTGGGAAAGCTACATCTTTGTAGGC
Source organism: Saprospiraceae bacterium (assembly GCA_036782555.1). Taxonomy (GTDB): domain Bacteria; phylum Bacteroidota; class Bacteroidia; order Chitinophagales; family Saprospiraceae; genus OLB9. The sequence goes on along the minus strand of DAIPYV010000033.1, from coordinate 1,912 downwards.
CCACTCCGAAAAGGCCTCTTCCAAAAAATAATGTCGGGGTATCTCCATAAATGCTCTAAGAATCCTTTCATCTTCTATTCCTTTTGACTGAAGCTCACGCACCAATTTTTGTCTCAACCCTCTATGTAAATGTGTATCTCTCAAATTAATATTTTAAAAAGCGCAAATATATTAAATTAATTTGTAATGTATCCTTGTTTATATTTTTTAATTGTTCATTCCCGTTTTGGTATTGATTTTTTGTCATATTGATATCTTAAATAAAATTTAAAAAGATCATTCCTTTAATATTTTAACCAAATAGTATTAAATTTGCATTTCTTATTTATAATATTAGTTTTTATCATTACAATATCTACAATCAAATGCAGAAGTTATTTATTTTATCTTTTTTATTGATTTTTTCTATTGCAGGTCTTAATAGTCAAAAAAACTACTGGGCGCTACAACAAGTAGAAAAAAATAATTTTAATTCACTCAAAATCAATGAAGTCTTACCTAAAGAATATAATGTATTCAGTCTAGAAAGTGAAGATATAAGGAACTATTTAAGACAATTACCTGGTGAAATCAACGATAAGCCAATAGATCAAACACATATTGTAAAGCTACCCTTATCTGATGGTCAGCTTCATGATTTTATCCTATGGGAATCAGCCGTGATGGAGGAAGGTCTAGTCGCAAAATACCCACAAATCAAAACATACAAAGGATATAAAAAAGACCATCGGGCAACAACAGTAAGAATAACTTTAGGCACATCCGGATTGTCGGGTATGGTTAAAAATGGAACAGAGTTGACCTTCATAGACAAGATAAACTCAGTCGAAGAAGAAAAATATATCGTCTACAGAGGCGATGATTATGATGACCCTATGCTGTCCCACCCTAATTTATGTGGTCTTCATGATCATTCAGAAATCACGTCAGAGCAACAGAAACCAAGATGGGGTTTAGGTAAAAGAAATGAAATGATGGAACTTAGAAAATTTAGATTGGCCTTAGCCTGTACAGGTCCATGGGGTGAAAGACGAGGAAGCGTAGAAAAAGCAATGGAAGATATGGTCGCTTTGGTCAATCGTTCCAATCTAATTTTTGAATCTGAGATAGCTATGCGTATGGTCTTAATAGATAATAATGAAAGACTCATAAATATTGACCCAAACAACGATCCGTATACAAATACAACTCAAGGTTTAGAAATCTTACGGCAAAATACAAACATTTTGAATCAAAGAGTCGGCTCTGCCAATTATGATATAGGACACGTCTTGTCAATATGTTTTGATGTAGGTGGTGTAGCTGGTGGACTCATATGTACTATAAATCGTGGAGCGGGCGTGACTTGTTACAACTCAGCAAGTTTGACAGCAGGTACGGTACTAGTGTTTACCCATGAAGTAGGTCATCAAATAACAGCTAGCCATACATTTAACAATTGTCCTGGTCAAGGCGGTCAATTGGCGTTGGCCAATGGTTTTGAACCGGGTAGTGGCAATACTATAATGGCATATCCTGGTGCCTGCGGTCCCAGTAATTTGGGTATACCACGTCAAAGCTATTTTCATGGAGCCAACTTAGAGCAAATGCTATTTTACACAAATTTCCCCAATGTCGAAGGTTATAACTGTGCTGAAAAAGTAGATATTGGGAATTTTTCTCCTATAATCAATATGCCTTATGCGAGTGGTTTTACTATACCACAAAGCACACCTTTTTATCTCAATGCTTCTGCAACAGATGCCAATGAAGAAGATGAACTCACCTACTCATGGGAACAATTTGACGCACAAACATCGAGGCCACCCGGAGAACCTTTTGGAAACTGTCCACTTTTTATTTCACTAAATCCTTCTCAAAATACTGCACGCTATTTTCCCAACCCTCAGCGAATAATGATTGGAGATTTTTC
>DAIPYV010000032.1:0-24717 GCA_036782555.1 Saprospiraceae bacterium | reverse complement strand
AGTAGTACTAAAAACGAAAATAAAAATTGTTTCATACTAATAATGATTTTGTTAATAAATGAAATAAATTACTTACAAAAAATTGGTGTTATCTCCGCAAAAAAATAGAGTTTTAATTAGTGATAACATTTTATTACAAAATTCTTAACGTAGACTTAACATGCTTCGCTGCCATTATAGTTGAAAAAAAATAATATGTTGTTTTTGTATTATGAGTATTGGTCTGATAATGAGTATTTAATTGTATTTTTAGGACTCAAAAAAAATTAACCCCCTAATGTAGGAAAATCATTAAGTAAACTAAAAATAAATTCATTAAATATGGATGGACGACTCACTATAGCTATGGCCACTCCTGCAATAGCACCATAGAAGTGGGCTTCATGGTCTATATTACCTTGCTGGTTTTTGGCTGACCATGTGGAGTACCATAGATAAAGCACACCAAAGATAATGGCCGGTATAGGTATGATGAAGAATAGGCCTAACATGCTCCAAGGATTGAGTAGGATAAAAATAAAAAGAATACCTGAGACACCTCCTGAAGCACCAACACTTGCAAAATAGGGATTTTCTTTGTTTTTGTAGTAAGTGGGTATATCACCCATGATGATGATGAGCACATAGGTCACTAGGTAAATTATGGATCCAGTCGTGTATCCGAAATTTTCAATAAAATTAGTTTCCACATGCCGGCCAAACTCATGAAATACAAACATATTGATAAATAAATGCATGAAATCTCCATGCACAAAGCCCGATGTCACCCATCTATAATATTGTCCCTTGTTGTATTCCTCTACAGGATAGTGTTTCAGTGCGTTGAATAAGTTCATGTTATTGAAGCACATGATGGAGATGACGACTGTCAATATTACAATACCTATAGTGATACTCATACAAAATGTTTATTAATCAAAGGCAAAGGTAAACTATTTTAAACTTTCTTTGACGATATGCCATCGGTTTTACGATTTGCATTCAGGATATATTCAATAGTGTGTATCGAAAATATCCTTTACTTTTTCCAAAATATCATCATTGTCGAAGGGCTTTACTATGTAGCATTCTGCACCGGAGTCATACCCTGTCATCTTGTCATTAGATGCGCCTTTGGCTGTGAGGAATATTATATTCGTATCATTAAGGTTTTCATTTTGACGAATGGTTTTAGCTACTGAAAAACCATCTATGCCAGGCATCATGACGTCCAATAAGATGACGTTGGGCTTAAAATCTACCGCTTTTTGTAAGGCGGTATGTCCGTCCTGTGCTGTTTGGATATCATATCCTGCATCTGAAAATAAAAATTCTAATGCTTTTACAATATGAACTTCGTCGTCCACAATCAAGATTTTCTTTTGAGATTTTTTTGACATGATAATTGAATAGGATTGATAAATAAAAGCGTGAAGTTAGAAAGATTTTTAAAATTAATTTTCTTTTTATTAAAAATATCTATTTGTCAAGATAGGGTAATTGGATTTTAAAGGTCGTGCCATGCTGTGCTCTGCTTTCGAAAGTTATATTACCACCACCTTGCTCTACGATTTTTTTTGTTATAAATAAGCCTAGTCCACTGCCTTCTGGTTTTGCCAGATTGCCTTCTTTTACTTGAATGAATTTTTGAAAAATTTTATCAGCGTATATTTCAGGTATATGATCGCCATTATTAAATATTTCAATATGGAGGCTAGTTTTTTGAGTCTCAGCTTTACACTCTATGGATATCACTCCATTTTTTTTATCAGAAAATTTTATGGCATTAGACACGATATTTAGAAATATTTGGAGCAGTTTGTCCTCATTTATTCTAACATAATAGTCTTTTTCTGCGAGGGTTAGTATGAGTTTAATGTTTTGGTCCTCTATGAGTGGTGTTAGCCTGCTGATAGCCAGTTGAATAGCTTCATTTATTGATGACCATGTGGCGTCTTGGATTTGTATTTGTTCCAGCTTTTCTACCTCAAGGACCTGGTTGATAAGGCGAGATATTCTATCACATTCCTTGACGATGATAGCTATAAATTCTTGTTTTCTTTCTTCAGATATGTCTTTTTTTGAAGCCAATATTTGGCTAAATGAACGAATACTTGTGATAGGCGTTCTTAATTCGTGCGTGACAGTAGAGATAAATTCAGCCTTCATGATATCCAGTTTTTTTAAACTTTCGTTGGCCGACTCGAGTTCTTTTGTTGCTTTTTGGAGTTTATCTGTTTTTTCTTCTAATTCAGTGCTGTATTCTATTATTTTTTTTGTTTGGTCTAGGATAGCTAATAGTTTTTGAGGGGTAATATTTTCCTTTGTTATTTCAGATTCTAAAATGATATTGGCGGAAGCTGAACCGAATGCACCTGCGAGAATTTTCTCCACGAAGTTGATAAACTCAATAGAGGCCAAATTATCAATTTTATCATTAGACGCCTCTACTTTGCCAGTATAATTTTGAAGGACTTCTCTCGTTTTGTGACTACCAAGATATCTCACCATAACTTTTTTGAGCTGAGGTACTGAAGCTGCCTTTTTGATGATGCCCAATTCTGGGTCATTATTATATTTATCAATGTTTTTAAAAATATCGGCTTGTGATATTTCTTCAATACTTTGAGAAGTGGTCAGTGACAAGATGACAAATAAACCTAAATTAAAAATCATACTCCACATACAAGCATTGGCTATGGGCGTGACGTTTTCGATACCAAAAAGATTGTGTGGCTTTAGGAATGAGACGCCATAATAGCCTTCTTTTAAAAAAGTAGGATCTATCACTCCCGCTTCCGCAAATAAAGGAATAAAAAGAGTCATGAACCAAATAGTAAAACCAGCTATCATACCCATAATGGCCCCTTTTTTATTGGCTTTGGTCCAAAATAAGCCACCAAGGATAGCTGGCGCCAATTGTAGCACAGCTGCAAATGAGGTGAGTCCAATAGATACAAGTGGAAAACCCTTGGAAATAAGTACGTAAAATGCGTAGGCCAGAAAAAGCACGATAATGATAATGAGTCTTCTTATTTCCAAAAGCCTCTGACTAGGTAGTGCGAAGCCTTCTATTTTTGCTGTTCTGGTCTTAAGTAAAAATGGCATAAGAAGATTATTGGATACCATGATACTGATAGCAATCACTGAGACGACGACCATGCTAGCTGCCGCCGAAAATCCTCCTATATATACTAAAATGGCCAACCATGACTGATTATAGTGTAAAGGCAGACTCAGAAGGTATGTATCATAGGGTGTGTCTAGAGGCATGACTAGTCGCCCTATTACCGCAAGAGGTAGTACAAACAAACATATGAGAAACAAGTAAAGAGGTAGCAGCCAAGCTGCTTGTCTAGTGAAGCTAATGTTTGTGTTTTCTACCACAGAAACATGAAACTGTCTAGGCAAAAACATAATGGCAAAACCAGATAGTACCATCACCCAAAACCAATGTGAATAATGGCTGGGCTCACGGTCTAATGTAATGAGCTCTTTAATTTGTTCGTCTTCAGAAGCTTTTTGGAATACATCTGAGAATCCATCAAATGCAAAATAAACTAAAAAAATACCTGCCGCAATAAAAGAAATGAGTTTTACTATAGATTCAAAGGCTATGGCAGCAATGAGCCCTTCATGTCTTTCAAAAGGGTCAAGATTGCGTGTACCAAAAAGTATAGTGAATAAAGCTAAAAGTGCTGTAAAATAATTGACCTTATCTGTGTAAAAAGCATCGACACCAGGATTAAGATCGGAACCCATAGCTTGAGTCAAAATGTCCAAACTAAAACCTATAGCCTTAAGTTGGATACTAATATAGGGGATGATGCCTATTAAAATTATCAAAGTGGTGAGCACACCGATAAATGTATTTTTGCCGTATCGTGAGGATATAAAATCAGCTATGGAAGTAATACGTAAATGATTACTAATTAATATGATTTTTCGGGTCAATATATACCAAACTGGTGCCAATATCGCTGGTCCCAGATAAACAGGTATAAAGTCAAGCCCTGATTTAGCAGCCAAGCCTATACTGCCATAAAATGTCCAAACAGTGCAGTACACGGTAAGCGATAGAGAATATATTATAGGGTGATTGACTATGCTTTTACCGAGTCTTGACCTTTTGTGACCATATAGGGCTATGGCAAATAAAAGTGTAAGATATAAAACTGATATGATAATGACCCCAAAAATATCCACCTCTAAGAATTTTTGTGGGTCAGTAAATAAGTAAAGTAAATCATCAAAACCCAAAAGCCAAAGATGTATAGATACAAGATAGGTATACCTATAATTAGAAAAGGCTTATTGAATACGGACAAAAATGGAAATGTCAGGGCTAAAAAACCTAAGATACTCAATGTCCACCTTAATTCATTTCTGTTGCTCATGCACACTCATTTTTATTATCCATTGATAATTTTATCTAGATTCAATAATGACGGTCTGATAAATTTACTTTTTATCAATGCCCACAAAAATAAAATGGCCAAAATGCCTAATATAATGGATACGACAAAATTGCCTTTGAGTTGAGGTTCTAAAAATATTCTTAAAAATAGGGTAGAAGCGGCATAGAGGATGACAAAAATATTAGATAGAGCGGCACTCATACTTTTTGATTTTTTTAGTTAGCACAAATTTAGAGGATTTTTTTGTATTAATTTAGCAAATTTGTAAAAAAAAACACCCGAACTAAAATTGGGGAAAGTTCGGGTGTATAAAAAAGTCAATATTTAACCTGCATTATGCATTAGAAAATCTATTACATGCCGAAATTCCTGCAAAATAAGGCGCTTCGCTAATTTTCACTCACTCACCATAGTGGTGACTATGATTCGCTCATGAAAATCCTTATTTTATTGGCCTTTCGACCTTCATTACGAAGTTCTAACGCATAATGCGGGTTTAAACAAATTAATGGGCATGGGCTTCACCTGCTCCACGTGGTATTCTTATATTTTCTACTATATCTTGTACTTCCTGTGGTGGAGGTGGTGTCATACTACTGACCACAAAAGATACTATAAAATTGGCTAACATGGCTACAGTACCAAATCCTTCAGGAGAAATTCCGAACCACCAGCTAGATTGAAGGCCTGGCACGGCTTCTTTTCCTCCATCAAAAAGGCCAAATTTAAATTTAATCATATAGAAAAGCATCAATGAAATCCCTACAATCATACCCGCTACAGCGCCTTGTGTATTCATACGTTTATAAAAAATACCCAAAATGATGGCGGGGAAGAAGGAAGCTGCGGCCAGTCCAAAGGCCAATGCAACGACAGCCGCCACAAAGTCAGGTGGATTGATGCCAAAATATCCAGCTATAATTACCGCTCCTGCTGCTGCCAATCTAGCATAAAGAAGTTCATTTTTTTCAGAGACATTAGGATTAAGCTGCATTTTGATAAGGTCTCTAGAAACAGAAGTCGATATCACTAAAAGCAATCCAGCCGCTGTAGAAAGTGCCGCGGCTAATCCACCTGCAGCTACTAAAGCGATGACCCAAGCCGGTAAGTTGGCTATTTCTGGATTGGCCAATACAATAATATCATTGTCAACGGTTAATTCATTTAATTCGGGGTTTTTTACATAATTGATGAGACCATCACCATTTTTATCGTCAAATTTGATAAGCTTAGTTTCTTCCCATTTTTTGAACCAAGTCGGCATTTCTGAATATTTTTGGTTAGATACCGTCTCTATCAGATTGACTCTAGCAAAAGCCGATATAGCCGGCGCCGTAGTATAAAGTAAAGCAATAAACAAAAGAGCATAACCTGCTGATAATCTAGCATCTTTTACCCTCGGTACAGTAAAGAACCGCACTATTACATGTGGTAATCCAGCCGTACCTACCATTAAAGCAAAAGTGATGGCAAATATATCAATCATAGATTTGCTCCCATCTGTATAAGCGGTAAAGCCCAGTTCAGTATTGAGACCATCTAATTTATCTAATAAAAATGTACCTGATCCGTCTGACAACGTCCCTCCAAAACCAATTTGAGGTATGGCATTACCTGTGATAGCCAATGATATAAATATGGCTGGAACCATGTAGGCAAATATCAGTACACAATATTGGGCTACTTGAGTATAAGTGATACCTTTCATACCGCCCATCACGGCATAAAAAAGTACAATCACCATGCCTATGATGACACCAGTATTGATATCCACTTCAAGAAATCTTGAAAATACGACACCTACACCTCTCATCTGTCCAGCTACATACGTAAATGACACTATCAACGCACATACGACGGCTACCGTTCGTGCAGTATTGGAGTAATATCTATCTCCGATGAAGTCAGGAACTGTAAATTTACCAAATTTTCTAAGATATGGGGCTAGCAATAATGCCAGAAGTACATAGCCGCCTGTCCAGCCCATAAGGTAAACACCGCCATCATATCCCATAAACGAGATCAAACCAGCCATTGAAATGAATGATGCCGCTGACATCCAGTCCGCTGCCGTAGCCATACCATTGGCTAAAGGCGAGACACCGCCACCAGCTACATAAAACTCCTTAGTTGAGCCAGCTCTTGACCATATGGCGATACCTATATAAAGAGCGAAAGTTATGCCTACTATAATGTAGGTCCACATTTTTACATCCATGATTATTTTTGTTTTATATTTTTAATAAAAAGATTGTTAATAATTATTTTTCGTCCACATCATATTCTTTGTCTAGTTTGTTCATGAGATAAACATAGACAAAAATAAGAATACAAAATACATAAATCGACCCTTGGTGAGCAAACCAGAATCCGAGCTTAAAGCCGCCCATCTTTATGGTATTTAAGGAATCTTTGAAAAGAATTCCTGCTCCAAAAGAGACTAAAAACCAAATGGCGAGAAGGATAACGAGATAGGTAAGATTTCGTTTCCAATAATTTTGAACTGTTTTATCAGACATAATAACTGTTTTTAAAAAGGTGAAGAAAAATTGATATTATAAGAAAATGTGTGTTTGTAAAATAAATTGGCCTCTACTGCCATCTTGGACTATCCCATTGGGAGAAGATACCAAAACAGGTCTATTGGCATATTCTAAGGTGATTTTAGCATGATGGCCGGTGATAAAATAGTTAAGTCCTAGTCCGTACTGCCAAGTATCATCGGCTAATCGCTCAAAATCTTTGTAAGTGACCGTGGCATAAGGCATCAGAGAAGTGCCATTTGAAAACTTAGGTAATACATAGCCAGCTTGAATATAACCAATAGTTCCTGTTCCTATAGTGGGCTGAGCATTGCCTGAGCCGCCAAAACTTACATCTGAGGGTACTGCATTCACATGCTCATTGAGAATACCTATATTTCTTAGATAATTAGTACCATAGTTTAAAGAATAGAGTGTGGCTAAAACTGAAATAGCTGTTCCTTTTTCTTTATTGATAGGCATATCCAAAAAGACATCTGCTCCTAACGCTAAATGGTTTTGAAAAGTCGAGTCGGTAGCTGTTTTAACCAATGAAGCATTACTGTGATTGTACCATCCGGCACCTATATTAAATACTTTTTTAGCTCCAAGATAAGAGCCTACATAAAAAGGTAGTAAGTTGGATTCCTTATCCCAAAACATCCAATTGAGATAACCCGCTGTGGCCCAATTTTCGTTGAGTACATTTACAGCTACATTATTTCTACCGACTGCTGCGGGCGATGCACCATTCACAAAGGGTTTGTTCAAAGCGATTCTATAATCCAATCTATTTATCTGTCCTTTGGCGTAGATACCAAACTGTCGAGCAAATTGGTCTGTGGCTTCTATGTTGTGCCAATTGAATATCGGCGCATCCAATGTCATAAAATTAAGGGTGGAGTGACTCGACAATCTGCTCACACCATTCCAATAATGAAGACCAATACCCACATAAAGTTTTTTGGGTATGATTCTAAACTCACCCCATGCATCATGCATAAAGATAATGGGCTTTTTGCCCTGATTACTGGGGTTGGCTGCCGAGTTTGATCCATTAGAGCCCGTAGCACCATTAATAAATGACTGATTATTGATACCCCAATGTGTCAATATCATGAATCGCGGTGATACTTGCGCGTAGGCTAAAAATCTTGAGCGCCTTAATGCTACATCATTACTCCAACCATTAGAGCCATTGGAGCCATCTATGAGTTGGCCATTGACATCTCTAGTGCCTGGGTTGTTCTGTGTAGCGGTGGCCCAAAACTGATGCCAAGCAATAAATCTAACATACTTTGAGCCATCATCATTGAGTTTCACAGTCAGTGGTTTGTAAGAATGGTCTTCTAATGGAGATTCTTGTGCTTTAGTCATCAAAGGCTGTGCACTCAAAGCTGCCATTAACATGAGCAAAATTAAATTTTTCGTTTGCATTTTGTGTTGATTTGATGTTAATAAATTTACGTATTTACATATTTAGATGCAAATATATATAGATATATAGATATGTTGTATCATGAAGTTTATATTTTTTTTAAAAAAAGTGAAAAAAAGTGAAAATCACTAGTTTTTGTAGGGAAATGGGGGAGGGAAGGGCATTAATTTTTTAGAAATCTATCTGAAAAAGGATTATTGAAATACCTAATTGCAACTTTAAATAATTGAAGTATTTATTTTACCATCATTTAAAGTTTCGGAGTTCAAAAATTGAGTAATCAGTATTTATCACAATTTGCATATATTGTTAAACTGTGTGCGTAAATTTATAGAATTGTGCAACTGTTAATCATCTGCCTCTAGCCCTGCGATGCATTCCAAATGAATAAGCGTGTGCAAAAGAGGCTTTTACTTTTTTTTGTTTATAAAAAAATATATGACCTCGCTGACCAAAGTATTGGTCAGTTCCTTTACTACTGATTGAAATCGTTCAATCAGTTCTCGTCGTGCAGATGAGACCGTTCAGTCATCTTCTTAACGCTTAGAAACCATCTTCTCGACGGAAACTAAAAAAACTCGCCTCTCTCTTTTGTTCTTTTGTAAATCATATCAATTACTTGAGTTTTATTTTTTACAAATCATTGTATAGGCTCAAACAGTTTTTTGTTTATACCGTCTTCAGTGGCTTTTAAGCTAAAGACAAAAAGGCGGAATGGAGCCTTTCTAACTTAAATAGTGTCTCTGTTTATAAGCATTACGGTATTTTATGCAATTCGGTAAATAAACACTGAAATGTTAATTACAGATTTCTGCGATTTAGTGAAAATAATCTTTGTGTGATTAGCCTGTAGTGAAAAATGTAATCGATGGACGAAACAAATAATTTATTGAGTATAAATTTTATATCAGAAAGTATAAAAATTTAAACATTTAATATTCAATTATTTAGAACAAATCCGAAACTTTGGTTATCAATAATCACAGATAAATAATAATGGTGTCCCATTTGTTATAATCTTGCATTTGCCGCTGAATAGATACAAAGCCTATTCATTAAAGGCGCTCTGCGACATGTCAGCTTCTAAGTCTGGATTCTTTGGCGAACGGGGTAGGAGTGAACGCCGTTATAACCCCATTATCCATTAACAAGTACTATAAGCCCGAACTATTTTATGATTATGGATTTCAATCCGAAGGATATACGCGAAAGCCTATCAGCCACCCAAACTTTCTATTATTTTATAATATTCTGGTTTAGTCAGTGAATAAAAAGAGTTTTTTCCGTCACGAGATACTTTTACTATGTTTTGATTTTTTAGGATGCGGAGGTGGTGGCTCGCTACAGCTTGTTCTATGTCTAATTTTTCATGTATTTCAGTCACAGAGAGTTCTTTTTCATGGTATAGGGCATCTACGATTACAAAACGGATAGGGTGGGCTACAGCTTTGAGCTTTTCAGTAGCATCTTCTAAAAAATCTATATCGTATTCTGTTTTCATTATTCTGTTATTACAAGTAAGTTTTTACTGTTTTGATTTGGAATGTCATCTATCCAAACATCTATATATCTATAAATATAGATATTGTTAAAAGGTTTTGATAATAATATGATTTTTTCTATATCTGAAAAAAAATTAAACAATTATGTCTTTTGGGTTTTAGTATGGCAGAAACTTATGTCTAAAATATGTATCCATTTAAAAATTTCTTTCCTTTAGTTTTTGTGTTTTTCGTAATCTTGATGAGCCAAAAAGCGCTAGCACAAGGAGAAACAAATTTGTCCTCACCCTATCAAACTGTATATAATCATATTAATAATCTTCGCGAGGATAATTTTTTTCCCGAAAAAGCGGCTCAATCCTTTCCTCCTCAATATTCTCAAAAGTTGCGTGAGGAAATGTCTCGTCGACTGAAGACTATTTATGATGCTAATGGTCTGGAGATAGACTATAATGCCATTCCCAAAATGGCAGACCACATAGATTCGGTGACTTTAAAGGCAGAATATACACCTTTTCCATATAACTATCCTGAGATACGACTCGAAAAGATTCGGGACCGCTGGTACTATTCTGTTGAGACTTCTGTGCGAATAGAGGCGCTGTATCGCAATACTTTTCCTTTATGGGCGGAAGCTTTTATTGAGAGTATGTCTCCTGTATTTCATAAGAAATATTTAGGTATCGCTGGCTGGCAATATTTAGGATTTATGGTATTAATATTGGCATTGGTATTGATAAATTTTATATTAACGTATATAATAGACTTGGTTATACTCCGCATATTTTATAATGAAGAAAAACTGGAAACATATCAGCATAAGCTTGTTTTCAAGATAGCGACCTATATGAGTATTATTATATTAGTTTATTTTTTTAATTATTTTATCACCAAGCTTCTACTGCCAGCGCATATATCTAAAATAGTATTATTACTTACAGATATACTTCATACAGTTATTATATTGCTTTTGCTTTTTTACATTATTTCACTGATTAAAATTTATTTATTAAAATATACAGCACAAACTGAGTCCAAATTGGATGACCAATTAGTTCCTGTATTTATAAAAGGCTTGAAAATTATTATTGGTTTTGTAGCACTTTTACATATTTTAGCTTTGGTGGGAGTCAATATCACCGCTTTGATCGCTGGAGCATCTATAGGCGGATTGGCGTTGGCCTTAGCGGCTCAAGATACATTCAAAAATATGTTTGGTTCCATTATGGTTTTTTTAGACAAACCGTTTCAGATAGGGGATTTTATTATGACATCGGATATTGAGGGTACTGTAGATAATGTAGGCCTCAGATCCACTAGAATACGCAAGATTGATACTTCCATCATTTCTGTGCCCAATGGCAATTTGGCTAATACAACAATAACAAATCTAGGTAAAAGATTGAATAGAATCGTGGAGCTGCGCATAGGTATTTTGTACAGTAGTACGCGCCAGCAAGTAGAAGATTATGTTAAGCTTCTTAGAGAGATACCCAATAAATATGATGAGATTAGTCCTGAAAATCACTTTATATATTTAAGAAATTTAGCTGCGAGCTCCATTGAAATATATTTCAGGGTATATGTGAGTGCTGCCACCTTCGGTGAGGAATTAGATTTGCGTGAAAAGATTATTTTTGAAATCATGCGGTGTGCAGAAGAAGCAGGTGTATCATTTGCATTCCCTAGTACTTCCGTATATATAGAGCCTACTGAAGTGACCCGCAAATATTTGGCTGGCAAATAGTTAACTAAAATTGAAGTACTTGATAGATTTTAATTATGGATTTTGGAATGGTCATCGCGTTAAAATTGGTATTCTATAAAGATGAATCTATTGGGTGCAAAACTCAGTAAGTTGCCATTATGGATTAATTGTGGAGATATAGAGTTTGAGCTTTGGGCTAAAACAATATAACTGCTTAAAGCCACAGCTGACTCCATTCCTAAAAATAGACTTTTATAAAGATTGTATTTGATACCTGCTGTAACAATAACATTGTGGAGATTCAACTCAGATTTATAGTTTCGACTGCTAATTTCTGTATATATATACCTACTTTCTTGAAATGGAAATCCAGATAAAGGTATGATATTGCCACTTTGTATTTTTCTGTACATATAACCATAATCTGCACCCAGATAGGCATCTATTTTTCCGTTATACCAACCAAATTCAACTCCCAAAATGATATTTACAGAGCTTGAAGTGTTTATATTAGCTTGATTTGAGTTGTTTTTTTGAGATTGAAAGCCATTAGTTCCTAAGCGTGCATTGATGAATGTTAAATCAGCCTGCTGAATATTTCTTTTGTAAATTATGTACGCTCTGGAGTCATTGATTAAATTCATTAAAGGAGTCACAGTCAATGAATTTTTAGGGTAAGGTATATCGTCTAAATATTGTCCAAAATTTACGGTAGAATTAAGGATAAGAGTTAAGAATACAATATAATTTTTGATTTTCATTTTTTTATTGATATATTAGGTTTGAATGACTCCTGGATTAAACTTTTCTACTTCACCGTGATTGGCCATTTCTATACCGGCTGAGATGAGGTCTCTTGTTTTTCTTGGGTCAATGATGGCATCCACCCACAGTCTGGCTGCGGCATAGTAGGGTGTTGTTTGTTCATCATATCTATTTTTGATAGTATCAAAGAGTTGTTTTTCGGCTTCTGGATCGGGGGCATTGCCTGATTTTTTAAGACCTGAGACTTGGATTTGTGTGAGTACTCGAGCTGCCTGAGTGCCTCCCATTACAGCGATTTTGGCTGTGGGCCATGCTACTATGAGTCTTGGGTCGTAAGCTTTTCCACACATAGCATAGTTGCCAGCGCCGTAGGAATTTCCTAGGACTATGCTGAATTTTGGGACAGTTGAGTTCGCTACAGCATTGACCATTTTGGCGCCGTCTTTTATGATGCCCCCGTGCTCAGACCGGCGTCCTACCATAAATCCAGATACATCATGAAGAAAGACCAAAGGAATCTTTTTTTGGTTACAATTCATGATGAATCGAGTGGCTTTATCTGCGGAGTCACTATATATCACACCGCCAAACTGCATCTCACCAGCTGCGTTTTTGACTACTAATCTCTGATTGGCGACGATACCTACGGACCATCCATCTATGCGCGCATAGGCACAAATTATGGTTTTACCATAATCGGCTTTATACTGTGTGACCTTTGAGTCGTCCACTAGTCTTTTTATGATTTCCAGTGTATCGTAAGGTTTTGTTGGATTTTCGGGATATATACCTATGAGTTCGTCGGAGTTGAGTTTAGGCGCTTTGGATTCTATTCTATCAAATCCAGCTTTTGGGAAGGCGCCCATTTGAGATACCAAATCTTTGATAGTGTCCAAGCAAGTTTTATCATCAGGCATTTTGTAATCTGTGACGCCAGATATTTCACAATGTGTCGTAGCACCACCGAGAGTTTCATGATCTACATCTTCACCAATGGCCGCTTTGACCAAATAAGGTCCAGCCAAAAAAATAGATCCTGTTTTGTCCACGATGAGGGCTTCGTCTGACATAATAGGTAGATAGGCACCACCAGCTACACAACTGCCCATGATTGCAGCTATTTGGGGAATACCCATAGAAGACATTTTGGCATTATTTCTAAAAATTCTACCGAAATGTTCTTTGTCAGGAAATATTTCATCCTGCATAGGTAAGTAAACACCTGCACTATCTACTAGGTAAATAATAGGGATTTTGTTTTCCATCGAGATTTCTTGGGCTCTTAAGTTTTTCTTTCCCGTGATGGGAAACCAAGCGCCAGCTTTTACAGTAGCATCATTGGCTACGATCATACAAGTACGACCCGATACTTTGCCTAGACCTGTCACAACACCACCTGCTGGACAGCCGCCATGTTCTTTGTACATGTCATATCCTGCAAAAGCACCTATTTCTACAAACTCCGTGTTTTTATCAATGAGATAATCTATACGCTCTCTAGCGGACCATTTTCCTTCGGAGTGTAATTTTTCTAAGCGTTTTGTGCCTCCACCTTCGTGGATTTTTTCCAATCTGCGTTGCCACTCTGAGAGTAAAAGTAGCATACTGTCTTCATTTTTGTTATATTCTTTTTCTATTTGGGTCATGTTTTATTATTATGGTTAATATTAATTGGGTATTACGAATGAATAAGGAAATTCACCTGGTATTTTGGGATAGAATCCTTCTATAATGACAGATTTTCCTTTGTTTTCTTCAAGGATATCTGCCAATTGCTTGGGTGACTTAATAGTATTGTTATTGACCTTGGTGATGACATATCCAGGCTCTAGGCGTGAGGTAGCCACTATACTGCCTCGCGTTACGCTTTGTACGATGATGCCATTGGGGGAAATGACCGCTTTCTCAAATTTATCAGGCAGACGGATTTCAAAACCTAACTTTGTAAAGATATCAAACTGAGTCAAAGTCATCAAATCTTCTGTATTGAGTTGATTTCTGAGTGTCGCTTTTACACTATATTTTATACCATTTCTTGAATAAACTATTGATATTTTATCCCCAGGTCGATAGCGAGCTATCATTTCCATAAATTCTGATGTATTGCTCACTTTTACATTATTAATATTGTGAATGACATCGAGTGATTTTAATCCAGAGGAGTAGGCACTACCGCTTTTCTCAACGGAGGAAATCATCACACCTGATACTTCTGTGAGATTTAATTTTTGGGCTATGCCATTATCAACATTTTCTATTTCGATACCTAACCAACCGCGCTGTACGACACCATATTCCATAAGATCGTATAGTACTTTGGCAGCTAGATTGGATGGAATAGCAAAAGAAAAACCTTCGTATCTACCACTAAAACTTTTTATCGCCGTACATATGCCTACTAAATCGCCTTGTGTATTGATCAGTGCACCACCGCTGTTGCCAGGATTGACAGCAGCATCGGTTTGTATAAAGGATTCTATTCCTTGAGAAGTCAAAATATTTATATTTCTAGCTTTGGCACTGACTATACCTGCCGTAACGGAAGATTGTAATTTGAATGGATTGCCCACTGCCAAGACCCATTCACCAATCTGCAACGAATCCGAATTGCCTATAACAACAAAGTTTAAGTCATATGCGGGGATCTTCAGCAAAGCTAAATCTGTGCTTTCATCTTTACCTATAAGTTTGGCCTCATAGGCTCTATTATCATCTAGTGTGATATCTATTTTATTGGCCCCTTTTATCACATGGTAATTGGTGGCAATATAACCATCTGCGCTAATGATGACTCCTGAACCTGTACTCAATCCATAAAATATGTCATCATAAGTACTATTGGTATTGGGGGCGTTGGATTTAATAAAGACCACTGCTTTTCTGCTCTTTTCTGCAGCTTTTACAAAATCTGAAGGTACAGCTGTCTTAAATTCTGTTCGGAGTTTTGGAGAGAGCAAAACATCTCTTTCAGCCATATAATAGACGTCTTTTCTAAGTGCCTTTAAGAGGTGTTCCTTATCAAAAATATAGTTATTGTACACCCATAAAGTCATCACTGAAGACAATGTGGCGACTATAAGTAGACTTATAATATAATGAGTGAATTTCAACTTTCTTTAATATTTAGTACTATAACTATTTTTACATCTGTAAGGTTTCAATACTATTTAAAAAAAAATCGATACTCAATTGACAGGATGGATATAAATGAATATTTAAAATAATTTCGCTTGAATACCTATTTGTTTTTCTTCTAAAGGCAGTATCAATGAGGGTTCATTATATTTTACGCTATTGACCTTGTCAGAAACTCTGTAAAAATCTATGTCATCATCATGACAGGGCTTCATAATAGAGAATAAGTCTGACATAGGGATAGTATCATCAAGCCATATTTTTTCATTTTCGGGAGATAGTATCACAGGCATTCTATCATGAAGGTAACTCATTTTTTTATTGGCAGCTACAGTAATAATCGTAAAGGTATGAATGGTCGTATTATTTTTTAAATCAAGCCACTGGTCCCATAAACCACAGACAGAGTAGATTTCTTGACATGTAGACACTATTCTATAAGGCAGCTTTAATTTACCTTCTTTTTTCCATTCATAGAACCCATCCATAGGAACGATGCATCTTTTATATGTCATAAGCTTTTTGAATGCGGCTTTGTCCAATAATGTTTCAGTTCTCGCATTGATCATTTTGGAACCGATGGACTTTTCTTTAGCCCAATGAGGTATAAGTCCCCAATGGAAAATCCGGAATACAGCACTTTTATGGCTTAGTATCACGGGCATAGGATGTGTGGGGGCTACATTGTAATTGGGTATAGGGTTGTATCTTTCTAGTTCTTCGGTGTAAAAAGTGGCATTAAATCTTTTTTCTAATTCTTTTTCAGTTTTTGTGAGAGAACTACGTCCACACATATTATCTTTGTTTTTTGACGAAAGAATCTATACCTTTTAGTTGCAGTTGTGAGACCACATTTTTGGCATCTTCTTCATTTCTAAATCTAGCGGCAACTACAGTATGGTATTCTGATTTGTCAAAAACAACCACTTCTGAATGGACCCATCCCATATTGACTAATTTTTTGACCATCATAGACGCATTATTTTCAATGAGATAACTCCCCGCCAGGACCATATAGGGTCCTCCATCACCTTTATCAATACTTGTGGTGGCTTTTTTTGCGTTTTTTGATTCTTGTTCGTTTTTTGATTTTGTAGCTTGCTGTGTATTCTCTATGATTTTAACATCTTCATCTAGTTGGCCGTAGTCCACCTCATGGGTTAACGAATCATTTTCAACCTGCTCTTCTACAACATCTTCCAATATCTGATCTGAGTTGATTTTACTGATTTTATTTTCTTTATTTTCGTTTTGGCAAGAATTAACATAGGTCATAATAAATAAATAAGACAAAATCAACACAGCCGAATAAATTCCTACCCTTATAATACGCCCCATTTCTTATTAAAGTTAAAAAGTTTCAGTTATTTATTTACAAATAATGGTTTTAAAACATTGTCACATCAAATAAAGCGTAAAATTATGAAAATGTAGCAAAAACATGTAGTTTTTTACGACTTTATTTATTTTTGATAGGATAAGTTCATTATTGAAGATTTATGAAAGATAATAGTTGTTAACATAAATAATTAAATATTATTGACTACATTTGTGGCGATATTACATTTTATAACCAATAGCATTGTGAGCTATTATAATAGTTTTAATTAAGTAGTAAAAGAGTGGTAGCGGTCAAATATATTGTGGTGGCGTTTTTTTTAATCCAAGTTTTTGTCATTAAAATTCATGCACAAAGTAAAGTTAAATTTATCGAAGCTGGTTTAGGTTTTTCTCAGCCTGCAGGGGCTTTCAATGCTGAAACTATAGGTCTGAGGTTTTCAGGTGATTTAGCATTTATTAAGCAACTTAGACCTAATGAACCGCTCTTTTGGGGGATTCATTCTTATTACTTTACATTGGGAAACAGGACAGGGACTTTTGAAAGACCATTTGATTTTGTTATTCAAGATTTTTTTTATTCTACCACAAGTAATGTATGGGGCAATAATTTGTTGCTGAGATTTTATCCAGATATTTATTTAGGAAATATAGAACTATTTGTCGAGGCACATTTAGGGTTTAAATACCTCTTTACAATGACATCTAGCCGTTTAGATTCTAGTTCGGATGTTTCTGAATATTTTTCTGATTCTCACAGTTTGTCTATTTCATATGGGGCCACATTCGGCATGCAATACCCTATCTCTGATCAATGGTATGTCAGGGGTTTACTAGGTTATTTTCCAGGAATATCCGCTTCCTACTATGTTAGAAATAAGGATTTACCTCTCATAGATTCCAGTATTGATGGTTTTGACTTGAGGAGAGGACCCACGGATGTATTTAGATTTTCATTAGGTGTTACATATAGATTTTAATTTTTATGGCTACAATTAAAGCAACAGACTTAACAGATTTTACTGACGAACTTTACGAACATCAGCGTGTAATAGTTGATCCAGGACAATCTCCTGTAAGAATAGATAAGTTTTTATTTGAGAAATTGGATAAAGTATCACGTAATAGAATACAAAACGCCATACTAGTGGAATGTATATTGGTCAATGACAAACCTATAAAATCCAATTATAAGGTAAAACCCTCAGATCAAATATCTATAGTTTTACCTACTGACCCCAATAAATCAGATACAGTTATAGCTGAGGATATACCCTTATATATAGTATATGAAGACGATACCCTCATGGTCATCAATAAACCTCCAGGTATGGTGGTGCATCCTGGTGTAGGTAATTATTCTGGTACATTAGTGAATGCATTGATGTATCATTTTCAAAACCAAAAACTACCTATCATGAAAGGCAATGGTATGGATAGACCCGGTTTGGTGCATCGCATAGACAAGGACACTTCAGGTCTAATCTTGATAGCTAAGCAAGAAATCGCCATGACACACTTAGCCAAGCAGTTTTTTGATCACACTATAGAGCGAGAGTATACTGCCTTGGTATGGGGCGATATGGCAGAAGATAAAGGAACAATAGAGGGGCACATAGGTCGTCATGAGAAAGATAGAATGTTGATGACGGTATTTGCAGATGGGTCTCAAGGCAAACACGCGGTGACACATTATGAAGTCTTGAAGCGAATGTATTATGTATCTCTAGTCAAATGCCGATTAGAGACGGGAAGAACGCATCAAATAAGAGTACACATGAAATATCTGGGGCATACTTTATTTAATGATGCGCGCTATGGAGGCGATAGGATCGTTAATGGCACTATTTACACTAAATACAAACAGTTTGTGGACAATTGTTTTGAATTGATGCCACGTCAGGCACTTCATGCACGTACTTTGGGTTTTGTACATCCTATAACTCAACAAAAGATGTTTTTTGAGTCGCCTTTACCTGATGATTTTAAGTCCGTCATTGAGAAATGGGAAAACTATGTAGATGCACGAAAAAAATTGATAGAACAAGAATCACAAAATTAATTTCTAAAAAATGGATACAATTGTAAAATATTTATTCATAGGCTATTTATTTTTAGTATCGAGCGGCTGTGACACTAAAAAAGTATCAACACCTGAAAACTGGCCAATTGTCATATCTACATGGGACAGCGGCATAGAAGTCAATAATGAAGCATGGAAACTTTTAACAACGGGACAAAAATCCATAGATGCTGTAGAAAAAGGTGCCAATTATATTGAAAATACGATCAACTGTTGCGTAGGTTTGGGAGGCAACCCCGATAGGGATGGCTTCGTAACGCTTGATGCTTGTATTATGGATCACAATTATAATTGTGGTAGTGTCTCTTTTTTGCAAATGATAAAAAATCCTATTAGTGTAGCACGCCGTATTATGGATAAAACGCCTCATGTGATGCTATCTGGCGAAGGCGCTTTACAGTTTGCACTAGAAGAAGGTTTTGTATTGGAAGGCGCTCAATTATCAGATGAAGCTCAAAAATCTTATGACAATTGGCTCAAAAAATCTGAGTACAAGCCTGTCATCAATATGGAACTCAATCAAAAAAACAATCAAAATTTAGCGCCACCAACTAAACTCGAAAATGGAGAGTTTAATCATGATACTATGGGGCTGATAGCTTTGGATGAAGAAGGGGATATGGCTGGCGCTTGTACCACGAGTGGCATGGGATTTAAAATGCATGGCAGGGTAGGAGACTCACCTATCATAGGAGCGGGTTTGTATGTGGATAATGAGATAGGTGCTGCCACATCTTCTGGTCAAGGCGAAGAGGTGATAAGGATAGCGGGCACACACCTTGTCGTAGAGTTGATGAGACAAGGGCATCATCCTGAGATGGCTTGTAAAATGGCGATAGAACGACTCATAAAAATCAACCCAGATAAAGCCAAGACATTTCAAGTAGGTTTTATTGCCCTCAATAAAAAAGGCGAATATGGCGCATGGGCCATTCAGCCTGGCTTTATTTATTCTGTCACAGATAAAGATTATCCTGAAGGTAAGGTGATTAAGTCTGATTGTTATTTTAACTAAAAAAGTTTTTGCTTTACGCAGTAGTGAAGGTTTTAGCTCTCGAGTCGCCTATCACATAGTATAAATACTGTTCTATCATTTACTCATAAAGCGTTTAAAGTTATGTTTTCCAAACTTTCACATGATAACCAAACGCAAAACGGAATAAGAAGCTAGAAGTATATAGATGATTTTATAAAATATCTATCAACCTGCCTTCTCTATCTCTCTCAAATTTTCCATCCTATTTCTGACCAAGAAGTCATCGATGGTTTCAAAATGTTCTAAGACCCGTTTGTTTTTGAACTCAAAGACTTTTTCGGCAAGACCTTGTAAAAAATCTCTATCGTGTGATACCAATATAAGTGTCCCATCAAATGCAAGCAAGGCGTCTTTTAAAACATCTTTAGACCGAATATCCAAGTGGTTGGTCGGTTCGTCCAAGATGAGTAAGTTGACGGGCTCTAAGAGAAGCTTTACCATGGCCAAGCGCGTCCTTTCTCCACCGGACAGAACACTTACTTTTTTATCTATGTCATCACCAGAAAACATAAAGCAGCCTAAAATACTTTTGATTTGGGTTCTTATTTCACCTTCCGCTACTTCATCCACTGTCTGAAACACGGTCAAATTGGGATCTAAAAGTGCCGCTTGATTTTGTGCGAAATAGCCTACTTTGATGTTGTGCCCTAGTTGGCATTTTCCTTCAAAATCTATTTGACCCATAATGGCTTTTATCATTGTAGATTTACCTTCACCATTTCTCCCTACAAAAGATACTTTTTGTCCTCTCTCTATGGTCATAGATGCATTATTGAAAACGACATGGTCATCATATTTTTTGGACAAATCCTCTACTATTAGTGGATAATCTCCTGACCTAGGTGCTGGTGGAAATTTTAGTTTTAATGATGATGTATCGACCTCATCAATTTCAATAATTTCCATTTTTTCTAGCATGCGTTCTACAGAGTTGACTTGATTGGCTTTAGAATAAGTGCCTCTAAATCTTTCTATAAATTCTTTACTTTCCGCTATAGTTTTTTGTTGTTCTTTGTAGGCGCGTATTTGTGCCACTCTTCTGTCTTCACGGAGCTGTAGATAATGTGAATAATTGGCTTTGTAATCATATATTCTACCCATAGTGACTTCAATGGTTCTATTGGTAATATTATCAATAAATGCTTTATCATGAGATATCACCATGACGGCTTTGGCCTTGTGTATCAAAAAATTTTCCAACCAAATGACAGATTCAATATCTATGTGATTGGTAGGCTCATCTAATAGAATAAGGTCAGGCTTTTTTAATAATATTTTGGCCAATTCGATACGCATGCGCCAGCCACCACTAAATTCATGGGTCGGTCTATTAAAGTCTTCTCTTTTGAAACCCAAACCTAGAAGTGTTTTTTCGACCTCAGCATCGTAGTTAATATCTTCCAATGAATAAAATTTTTCCCCCAGTTCAGATGATTCTTCTACTATTTTCATGTACTCGTCTGACTCATAATCGGTTCTGGTTTCCAACTGATTATTGAGGTAGTCCATACGTTCTTTCATCTCAAAGATTTGATTGAAGGCTTTAAGAGCTTCCTGAAAAACTGTGGCATCATCTTCAGTGAGTAAATGTTGAGGTAAGTAGGCAATGACGCCATCTTTAGGACAGCGCACATGTCCTCGTGTGGGTTTTTGAGCACCAGCGATTATCTTCATCATGGTAGATTTTCCAGCACCATTTTTACCCATGAGCGCTATTTTATCGTTTTCGTTGATGACAAATGAGACATCACTAAAAAGTGCTTTACCACTGAATTCTACTGCCAGTCCTTCTACTCCTATCATATCAATTTATCTAATTTCATTAAAAATGCCGCAAAGGTAATTATATAGAGGCCAATTTTATTTGGTTGGGTGAATATTTTTTATCTAACTTTAAAATATTGTTTTAATTTTTATAACTTTGCAGAATAATCCATGTTTAGAATGGTCTACGTGCTAAAAATGCAAGCTGTATATCATTTATTGTTAAGAAAGTCATTAATTACCTAACCAAATAAATTTAAATTCATGCAAAAAGTATATATCGTATCGGCAAAAAGAACGCCTCTAGGAAGTTTCGGAGGTCAGTTTGCTCAAATTCCAGCCACTTCTTTAGGGTCAACAGCCGTAAAAGCATCATTGGAAAGTTCAGGTCTTAGTCCTGAGCATATTGATGAGATTTTTATGGGACAAGTAGTACAAGCTAATGCCGGTCAAGCGCCAGCGCGTCAAGTGGCTTTAGGAGCGGGCTTGCCAACATCAGTGCCTAGCACCACAGTCAATAAAGTATGTGCATCGGGCATGAAAGCTATTATGATCGGCGCTCAATCTATACAATTAGGCCAAAATAATCATGTAGTAGCTGGTGGTATGGAAAATATGTCTTCAATTCCCTATTATATATCTAATGGTCGTTATGGCTACAAATATGGAAATGGTGAATTGGTGGATGGACTGATTAGAGATGGTTTGGCCAATGTTTATGATGGGCAAGCTATGGGATGTTTTGCTGATGCCACGGCTTCCAAATACGATATTTCAAGAGAACAGCAAGATGAGTATGCTATACAGTCCTACCAAAGAACTGCCGCAGCCTGGGAAGCTGGTAAGTTTGCCAATGAAGTCTGTGCCGTTGAAGTCAAAGACAGAAAAGGTAAGGTAACGCAGCTTAATCACGATCAAGAGTACAAAAATGTCATTTTTGAGAAAATACCCACTTTGAGACCTGTTTTTACTAAAGAAGGAACTGTAACAGCTGCCAATGCATCTACTATAAATGATGGTGCAGCCGCTTTAGTGTTAGTAGGAGAGGAGTCACTAAAAGCACATAATCTTACGCCACTAGCAGAAATTATATCCTACGCAGATGGAGCTCAGGATCCAGCATGGTTCACGACAGCTCCTGTAATTGCAGCCGATAAAGCTTTAGAGCGCGCTGGATTAACGATAGCCGACATTGATTTTTTTGAAGTCAATGAGGCCTTTAGTGTTGTCGCTTTAGCATTTATCAAACATTACGGTTTGGACATCAATAAAGTCAATATTAATGGTGGCGCAGTATCTATGGGCCATCCTCTTGGCTGTTCAGGGGCTAGAATCGTCACTACATTGACAAGTGTTTTACAGCAAAATAAAGGTACTTATGGTCTTGCAGCCATATGTAATGGTGGCGGTGGCGCAAGTGCCATGGTTATCAAAAGGGTGTAATACTTGAGATACTATCATTAATCCAATAAAAAAGAGCCTCTGTTTGATTAATTGAGGCTCTTTTTCTTTTTATAGCTTTAAGTTTCTATTCACAAATAAATTTTTAGGTACAATATCCCTCATTTATGGTATTGTCCTAAGGCAATATCACTTGTACCTTTGCAGAAAAAAATATTAGTGATGAACGTTCCATTATTTCTGTTAAAAGTATCATTTATAATAGTCATCTTTTTGAACCCCATGCTGGGAAATTCCCAAACAATGATTGCTCCATGGCATAGTTCTATGTCGAACGGTAATATCCAAGTAAGCCTTTCTTTGGGTGAGTCCTTTGTGGGTACTTTTCAAAGCCATTCGCTGATGTCAACCTTTGGTTTTTACCAAGGAGCAGCTGGTATAGACAGCTATACTACAAACTATTCAATGGACCATCCCATTCAAATCTTTCCTAATCCATTCATAGATGAAATTACCATTATCTCAGAGGCTCCTATCAAGTCAGTCAATATTTTAAATCCCTTAGGTTATCTATTATTTGGGGTGAATGATGCCGATATGACAAGTGTAAGAATACCATTACGACTTTCACCTGGAGCTTATTTTGTGTCCATCATCTTTATGAATGGCATGTCGAAGACTTACCCCATCATCGCGCATCAATAACTTTCCATATTAAATCACTTTCTAAATTATAAAATTCATTCAAAATGAACACTTATTCTAAAATCTTTTTATTCATTTTAACGACGATTTTTGGGGGACAACTGGGTTTTTCACAGTCAAACTACGGCCTAAGCTATCAAGGTATTGCAAGGGACATGACTGGTAAAGAACTCAGGAATATGTCTATCACAGTAGATATGACAGTCACCGTGGGAGGTATGTCCTACTCAGAATCCGTTCAAACGGTCAGCGATGACTTTGGTATATTCAATGCTGTCATGTCCGGCAGCAGTTCATTAACAGAGCTGCCTTGGGAAGATGGTGGTGCAACAATGACTGTTACCGTAACCACTACTGATGGAGCAGTTACAGGTAGTCGAGCTGTTCAGGCAGTTCCATATGCATTTCATGCTGGCAAAGCAGATAGACTTTCTGATAATGCTGAAATTGATCCTGAACAAATTGGAAGTGGAGGCGCTGCAATGGGTCAAGTGCTCAAATGGAATGGAACCCTATGGGCGCCAGCTAATGACGAGGTGGGCAATGGAGGTGAACCTTCAAATCCTATAGGGCCAGCCGGAGGCGATTTGTCGGGCAGCTATCCCAATCCTACTGTGCAACATATCCGAGGTCGCGAGGTATCAACAGCTACTCCTGCCAATGGCCAGGTTTTGAAATGGAATGGCAGCACATGGACACCCGCAGAAGATATATCTGGTGGTAATCCTATAGGTAATGCCGGAGGCGATCTATCTGGCAGCTATCCCAATCCTACGGTGCAAAATATCCGAGGTCGCGAGGTATCAACAGCTACTCCTGCTAATGGTCAGGTTTTGAAATGGAATGGTAACGCATGGACACCTGCGGAAGATATATCTGGTGGTAATCCTATAGGTAATGCCGGAGGCGATTTGTCGGGCAGC
>DAIPYV010000031.1:0-25373 GCA_036782555.1 Saprospiraceae bacterium | reverse complement strand
CTGATTTTTTGCATTTTAACTTCTCATAACGAAGTTCTAATACATAATGCGGGTTAAAAAGTGTGTTAAGAACAAAAAACTGTCTAAACTAAAATGAAATTATCCCATTTACTTTTTTCTTCAGGTTTGCGAGCACTTTAATCAATATACCACCTCCCGCTTCATCTGTCCCTTAAGGATAGCACCTATATCCAATGTATCGCTAAAAAGGGCTATTTTCATATTGACATTTCGAGCTACATTGTCTATAGCTTCATTCAGCAAGTCAGAAATGGCCTCGATTTTATCAGGATCTAATATGCTACTCATCTTTTGGGCTATTGCTATTTCGTCTGGTGTAAGTTGAACATGCGTAGAGTGCGTCAACTGCATGAACATGACCTGCCTTAAAAAGTGTAGGCCATAAGTATAAAAATTGCGTTGCTCGTCTTTAGATAGACTTGTTATTTTTCCTACTAAATCGTTGACTTCGATAATATTGGATTTATAAGCTGTGCGTAGCCAATCAATGAGTAAGTTGGAAAAGCCTTTATCTGTATTTTTTGCATACTTTAGTGCTTTATTGAGACTTCCCTCAGCGAGATTAGACCATTCGGCAGCCGTTCTTCCATCTAGTTGTTCAATATCTATCAAATATTTTTGTATCTCTAAAGACTCAAAAGGGGGTACCTTAGTGATTCTACATCTACTCAAAATGGTTTGTAAGATGCGCTCCTGATTTTCTGCCACCAAGATGATAAATGTATTATCGGTCGGCTCCTCGATGATTTTGAGCAATCGATTGCCCTCATTACCAAGATATTCTGGAAGCCACATGACGAGTATTTTGTAATTTGACTCATAAGTCATCATACTGAGTTTTTGTAATATTTCATTGCACTCTTTGACATTGATATTGGGTAATGATGTATCCGTGCTGACCATTTCAAGCCACTCGCTGATGCCCATATAGGGCTGACTATTAAGCATCTTGCGCCATTCAGGTAGAAAATTATTGCTGGTGACATCTTGTCTTTTAGTTGAACCCTTGACATTGACCGCTGGAAAAGAAAAGTGTACGTCTGGATGGATATATTTATGTGTTTTTAGACACTGACTACAGATACCACAGCTATCACCATCTTGTTTGTTTTCACACATGATATATGAAACGAATGACAATGCCATAGGCAATCCTCCATAACCTTCAGCGCCTAAAAATAATTGAGCATGAGGAATTTGATTCTTATCCGCCATCTGCATCAATTGGTTCTTGAGCGGCTCCTTGCCAGGTATTTCTTTAAAAAACATATTCTTATTTTTTACATAGAGTTGTGATAACTCATTATCTAATTATAATTAATCGGGTAAAACTACATTACCCATATTTTGTCCCTAAAGTTATGCTATTAACGGAAAATCAGTGACGTATTACGACTTTTTATTAATTAGTCAATACTACAACAAATTTGGTCCACCTTTGTTAAGGGCAAAAATAAAAAAATGAGAGTTTCCGTTTTTAGAAGGGCACATTTTAATGCCGCACATAGACTACATAATCCTGCATGGTCAGACGATAAAAATGCTGACGTCTTCGGAAAGTGCAATAATTATCACTATCATGGCCACAACTACGAATTAGAAGTCATGGTCACAGGCGATGTAGATCTTTATACAGGGTATGTAATAGATATGAAAATTTTGGCCGATATCATAAAAGAGGAAGTAGAAGAAAGATTTGACCATAAAAATCTCAATTTAGATACAGATTTTTTTAAAGAATTGATACCTTCCGCTGAGCATATCGCCTATGTGATTTATCAACTCATAAAAGCAAAACTAGACTCAAAATTTGATTTACAGATCACACTATGGGAAACACCCCGAAATTATGTGAGATATCCAGCTTAGTTCCTTCTATCCCTAATTATGTATTAGAACCCCTTAGTGAGTAGCTAAAATTGACAAAAATAAAAATTCCAATAGTATATTATCCTGCTTTTCTTTTACCATAATAATTTCTTAATATAATCTAAATACAAACTTTTGCGTTAAACAATTAATTTTTACATCAGTTAAGAGTTTGACTTTAGCTAAATATTCTTGAGTAAAAGTCAAATATTACATATCGAGATGAATTTTATTGCAATTTAAAAATTAAAACAAACTGTAATATGACGCAAACACACATAGATATAGAAGCACTTAATCAACAGATACATATCGATAGTGCGTTTATGGAAGCACTACATCATGAGACATCCAAAGTCATAGTTGGTCAAAGGAAGATGATGGACAGATTGATATTGGGTTTATTGGCCCAAGGTCATATATTACTAGAAGGACTTCCAGGGTTGGCCAAAACATTAGCTATCAAGACCTTGTCAGCTGCTATTGACGGCTCATTTAATCGTATACAGTTCACGCCAGATTTATTGCCATCTGACATATTAGGTACTATGATATACAATCCCGGCAGCAATGAATTTAGTGTAAAGAAAGGTCCAATTTTTGCCAATTTCATACTAGCGGATGAAATCAATAGAGCACCTGCAAAAGTACAGTCTGCCCTACTCGAAGCCATGCAAGAAAAACAAGTGACCATAGGTAAAAACACCTATAAGTTGGATGAACCATTTTTGGTATTGGCCACACAAAACCCTATAGAACAAGAGGGAACTTATCCCCTACCTGAAGCCCAAGTCGACAGATTTATGCTCAAAGTCAAAATAGGCTATCCACAGCGCGAAGAAGAACGACTCATCATGCAAAAGACCATCAGTGGTGATATCGCTCAAACCATAAATTCAGTGGTAAAACCCGAAACCATCTTAAAAGCACGCGAAAGTGTCAAAAAAGTATATATGGACGAAAAAATAGAAAATTATATTTTGGATATCGTATTTGCTACACGCCAACCAGAGAAATACAATCTTTTAGATATCAGCCCTCTCGTAAGCTATGGTGCATCGCCTCGTGCAAGTATTAATATGGCATTGGCGGCTAGAGCGCACGCATTTATGAATAGACGTGGCTATGTCATTCCCGATGATGTAAGAAGTATTTGTCATGATGTTATGGCTCACCGTATAGGTCTAAGCTTTGAGGGAGAAGCTGAAAATATATCTCAAGAAGATATCATCACCCGTATCATCAATACCATTTCTGTACCATAACAATTTAGTGTGATCAAAATAAAAAAAATAGGGGTCAGCGTCATTTTTACTATATTGATGTGCAGCACGGGTCTATACTCTCAAAAAGTATATACTAAGTCGGATGTACGTGCCTTGTTTAAAAAATCCACAAAAAATCTTTGGATAAATTACCTTAGTGGTACTCTGGATGGACTTTATGTTGTGGATATGATTATCGGCTCTGATGGCAAGGATTGCAAAGGTCTATATACATTGAGAGAGAGTGGACACACGTTTTTCTTCGAAGGAGTAGACCTAGACCACAACTTACATTTGGCTGAATTTAGCATTGATGACAAAAATACTGGCATCATTACCGGGCATTATGATGGTGAAAAAATGGACGCTCAATGGTTCAATATCGAAAAAAATAGGAAAGCACACTTCTCACTCTCTATAGTGAATAGTTTTGAAAACTACCAAAAGCCATCTACGATATCCCATCAATGGATAAGAAATTTTAGTGGGCAAATAAAAGGCCAAAATGTAAATTTTATCGTGACCAGAAATAGAGAAAACTATTCTATTACTTATGTAAGAGATACTATTAATGAAATACATGAAGTCAAAGGTAAAAATTTGACTGTAGAAATATTAAATATTGATTTTAAAGACGAGTTTCTTAACGGAAAATCTCTCATGTTGGAAGCCTCACAGCCATCAAGAGCGGATATCGTCTATAAAGATGAGAATGGTTATTCCTCTACGGTAGGACTAAATATAAATTATAAGATGGATTATGAAGTGATGGCTTATGCTGATTTTCATACCTTGATGCTTGGCGAAAAACCAAAAATAGACCACAAAAAGTTTGATATTTGGATGAACGACGAAATCAACAAATGGATTGAGACATCACTCAAAAAACACCAAAAAATAAAATATGGTGAATTGGGCGCCCGTCAAAAATGGATTCATCAAGCAGACTGCTGGTTTGAGATAGATTTGTACTCCAAAGAATGGATATCAGGCACGATTTACTATCAATCATCCGCCCAAAAAGATGTAGATAAGCTTGCATTTATTTATGACCTCAAGCTCTCCAAACACATTAATGTTGAGGATTTTTTCAATAGCAAATCTGATAAAATGCTTATTCTAGAAAAAAATATTTATAAGCAAATAGAAAAAGATAGTCAGTTTAAAAATTTGGATACAGAAAGTTTCAAATACGTCACCATGAATGCAGAAGGGTTTAAATATACTACAGATTTTTGCCCCATTTATGGTGAAAAGTCATTGCTCTTATCTTTTGCAAGTATTGAACAAAATCTAAAAAACAAGTCTTTAAGTAAAACTTTATTGGCTAAGTAATGGATACATCAGAACTTATAAAAAAAGTACGAAAAGTAGAAATAAAGACCCGTGGATTGTCATCACATCTATTCAGTGGCGAGTACCACTCGGCATTCAAGGGGCGCGGTATGTCCTTCAGTGAAGTACGCGAATATACATATGGAGATGATGTACGTAATATTGATTGGAATGTCACAGCGCGCACAGGTGATGCACACATCAAAGTCTTTGAAGAAGAGCGCGAGCTTACCGTGATGCTGCTTGTGGATGTGTCTGCCTCTTCTGTATTTGGAACAGGAGAACGGTTTAAAAACGATGTGATCACAGAGATGGCCGCAGTAATGGCTTTTTCAGCTATTTCTAATAATGATAAAGTAGGGGCTATCCTTTTTTCTGATAAAATAGAAAATTACATACCCCCTAAAAAAGGCAAACAATCCATATTGCGCATCATTAGAGAATTACTATATGCTACACCTGAAAATAAAAAAACAGACATATCTCATGCCTTGATATACCTTAATAATATCCAGAAAAAAAAGAGTATTGCTTTCATGTTTTCGGACTTTAGAAATACAGGTTATGACCAAGCTCTCAAAGTAGCTGGAAAAAAACACGATATTATAGGTGTCAAGGTTTATGACCAAGGAGAGCGAGAACTGCCCCAATTAGGTTTAGTCCATATCAAAGATGCCGAATCAGGGCAAATGGGCCTGATAGACACTAATGATAAGAATGTGCAACAAGCGTACCATAAACAATTTTTGAAGTTTGAACAGTACTTTAAAGAATCATTTGCAGCAGCCAAATCAGATATCATTACTTTTGAAGCCAATGATGATTATATTCAGGCTATGCATGTATTTTTTAAAAATAGAACACGTAGGAGATGATGAGAACATTTGAAAAAAATACCTATCAACGGCATAGCCCACGTTTATCTCTCATAGTAATATTCTTTGTACATATTTTATCTAGTTATGGACAAGTAATATCCACTGTCATACCCTCAGTAGATACCACAGAAATGGGTGATCCTATCACTCTCAATATCCGCATATCAATACCCGAAAATAGTACACCCAAAGCGATATCACTCAAAAATTGGTCATCTATAGAAAACTATCTTTATCAGAAAGACTCCATTAGATACGAGGCCACTGCTGATATAGAAATCCTAGACGGTGGTACATGGAATATAAATGATTTCAACAAAGAATTACCTTTTGACCTCAACAAATTTACAAAAGAAAATGGTCAACTAAGAGCCGACTTTACCATTCAAATAGCGATATATAATGCAGGGCGATTTTTAATAAAAGGTCCAGATGTCCTATCTGATAGCACTATTATGACTTTGCCTACAGAGTCTAGATACATTACAGTCACATGGCCTAAAACCATGAAAGAATCCGATACAATGGCCTTAGAACCTATCAAAGAAATCATGGAAGAACCCGCCCAACTCTCAGACTATTGGCTTTACTTAGTGGCCCTTTTATTATTATTGGCCATAGCCGCTTATATGTATTACAGAAAAAAATATAAAAAAGAAAAAGTGGAGATAGCCACTCCCGAACCCGAAGTGGTCATACCTGCGCACATTATCGCCTTAGAAGCCCTCAAAAATTTAGAATTACAACAATTGTGGCAACAAGGTCTAATCAAAGAATATCAAACAGAATTGACCTCTATCATACGATCCTATATAGAAAGACGATACCTAGTCCATGCACAAAAAATGACTACTGAAGAGCTAGTATTTGCGCTCAAGCCTACAAGTTTGTCCGAAGAACATAAATCTGAACTCCGACAAATACTTAACGTGGCGGACTTAGTTAAATTTGCTAAAGCCCAACCCGAAACCAATATCCATGATCTCTTTATGGACAAAGCAAAGCTCTTCGTTGAGCAGACTCAGTCTCCTTTTGGTGAAACAAACGTAAATCTAGCAAAAGAATGAGTACATATCTAAGTCAGTTTTTTTTTGCATCCCCGTGGTGGTTAGTTTTATTGATTATCATCCCTTTTTTGGTATATCTTTCATTTTTTAAAAAGGACAGAATTCAACCCACTTGGACTTTCTCCGATGTCTCTCATGATACCTTAACAACTACATGGAAAATCATTGCTCATAAATATCTTCCTATCTTGCCTCTTTTAGGATTGACATGTCTTATCATAGCCTTGGCAAGACCTCAACTCACACTCACAGAAGAGAAAATAACAGCTGAAGGCATAGATATCATGCTGGTCATGGATTTGTCATCTAGTATGTTGTCCCGTGATTTTAACCCCGATAGACTACAGGTTTCTAAAAAAGTAGCACAAGACTTTGTAGGTCGACGCATACAAGACAGAATAGGTCTGGTAGCGTTTGCAGGAGAAGCCTATACCCAATGTCCACTCACGATGGACCACAACTTACTTATGGACTTTATTGCCCAATTGGATGTGGGTATGGTAGAAGATGGTACAGCCATAGGTATGGGCTTGGCCACAGCTGTCAATAGAATTAAAGACTCTGAATCCAAATCAAAAATTATCATCTTACTCACCGACGGAGTCAATAATGCTGGTTACATTGCGCCCATGACAGCAGCAGAAATAGCCACTACTTTAGGTGTCAAGGTCTATACTGTAGCTGTAGGAAGTATGGGCAATGCCTTATCGCCCATCAATAGGCTGATGAATGGCAAATACATTTTCGGTATGGCTCGTGTAGAAATAGATGTAGAGCTACTCAAGAATATATCAGACATGACAGGTGGCCAATTTTACAGAGCTACTGACAATGAAAGTTTAGAAAAAATATACTATGAAATAGACCAGCTGGAAAAAACAGAAATAGAAGTGGAGGTTTTCAAAAGGTATAAAGACGAATTTAGAAGGTTTTTAGTAGCTGGATTTTTATTGATTTTATTCTGGTGGCTATCGAGCCAAACCATTTTAAAAGTTTATGGTTGATTGAAAACAATTATTAAAAAATGAAAGTCATAGATTTACTCATTACCAATAAGTATAAAGTACGTAAAGATATTCAGACCCTTTGTGGTGGTCAGAGTCCTGAATACAAAGTGCTCAATGGTTTTAGCAAAGGTTTAGGAGGTTTTGTTTTTTGTGACCACCACAGTGGTGACGATATCGTAAGGTATAAAGCGACCATTGCTTTTTTTGACAAAGGCTTGGGTCTTTATTGTAGAAATATGTATAAAAATTTTTTAACACTCATTCCTGAAGATGAATTACAAAGCATACACGTATACAAATATCCTGATATCGTCAAGCCCGCAAAATATTCCTTATATAGATGGATGGTATCCCGAGGCAAACCTAGCCACATAGCTGAAAAATATCTAATGCCTATAGAAATCGTGGAGGAACATGTGCCACAAGCCATAATTAAGCTTCCCACCACTGAAATCAATCTGACATTAGAAGACATCAGTATAGATAAAATGAAAAAAATATTTAGTAAGACTAAGTACAGAGAACACTTGACTTGGGATGTAGCTCCAGCGAAGATGAGACAATAAGGCGGAAAATCATGGATAATATCATATATTATCAAAACATTTTTATTTAATTTTTATTTTGGGTATCCAAATAAAATACAACCTCTATGGAATGTCTTATACAAGAACAATTTTTACCTATTAGTCTAGAGCAAGCTTGGGATTTCTTTGCCACTCCTAAGAATCTCAATGAAGTGACTCCTAAAGAATTAGATTTTGTCATCACATCTGATGTGCCTGACCGCATGTATGAGGGCTTGATTATTACCTACAAAATCAAACCTATGCTCAATATACCCGTTTCATGGATGACTGAGATTACACATATCAAAGATATGGAATATTTTGTGGACGAACAACGAAAAGGACCATACAATATATGGCACCATGAGCACCACTTCAAATCTGTGGACGGTGGCGTAATGATGACAGATATACTTTATTATGATGTAGGAAAGTGGATATTTGGCTGGATGGCCTCCAAGCTTTTTGTAGATGCTAAGGTCAAAGAAATATTTGAATTTAGACGTCGTGCTTTGGACGATTATTTTGCTCAAAAAAGGTTTTAATGCGCATATTTTTATTGTTTCCTCATCACTTGTTTGATGATATAACGCCCTTGATGGCATACGAAAAAGTATGGCTCATAGAAGAATTTCTGTTTTTCAAGCAATACAAATTTCATAAACAAAAAATAGCTTTTCATAGATATAGTATGAAGGCTTATGAGGCGAAATTAAAAGCTGCCGGACTACAAGTAGAATACATTGACGCCCAAATGGGTATTTCTGACGTAAGACATCTCATTCCCCATCTTCAAACATGGAATATTTTAGAGCTGGGTTATTATGATCCAGTGGATAATTGGTTGACTAAAAGGCTAAACGATGGACTCTCAAAATCACAAATTAAGGTAAATACCTCCCCCACACCTTTATTTATCAATACGACAGAGGACTTAGAAATTTATGGCAAGGGTAAAAAACGCTATTTTCAAACTGATTTTTATACCTATCAAAGAAAAAAAAGACAAATTTTGGTAGAAAATGGAAATCAGCCTATGGGTGGCCAATGGACTTTTGACGTAGATAATAGAAAAAAATATCCTTCCAAAAAGGTACCGCCTAAATCACCAACTACAGATATTACTGAATATCACAAAGAAGCGTGGCAGTACACAGAATCTAATTTTAGTGAAAATTACGGTGTATTGGACACTTCTATTGCTTATCCACATGATACAACATCCGCAAACAAATGGTTATCTGACTTCTTAAAAAATAGATTTAAAGAATTTGGTCCTTACGAAGATGCCATCGTGGCAGAAGAGAATATTTTGAACCACTCAGTACTGACTCCTATGCTTAATGTAGGCTTATTGACCCCACAATATGTCATAAATGAAAGTATAGTTTATGCATCAAAAAACGACATTCCTATCAATAGTTTAGAAGGGTTTGTAAGACAAATATTGGGATGGCGCGAGTTTATCAGGTGGATCTATTCAGTAGAAGGAACGCGTCAACGCACCACAAATTACTGGGGCTTTAAACGAAAAATACCCGCATCTTTTTATGATGGAACTACTGGTATAGTCCCCATAGATATCACCATCAAAAAACTACTTAAAACAGGCTATAATCATCATATAGAACGTCTAATGGTGTTAAGTAACTTTATGCTTTTATGTGAGTTTGACCCGGATGAAGTGTATCGTTGGTTTATGGAGATGTACATAGATGCCTACGACTGGGTCATGGTTCCCAATGTGTACGGAATGGGGCAGTTTTCGGATGGAGGCCTCATGTGTACCAAGCCATATATCAGTGGTTCAAATTATCTTTTTAAGATGAGTGACTACCCCAAAGGTCAAGATTGGGCCAATATTTGGGATGCCCTATTTTGGAGATTTATGGATGTACATCGCTCGTTTTTCTTAAGCAATCCAAGACTAGGTATGCTCATCAGAACCTATGACAAATGGGATGACTCCAAAAAAAAACTTATCCACCGAGTAGCCAACGAGTTTTTAGATGGATTATGAGAATGAGATTTCCTATTTCAATCAGTTATAACATTTAAGTCAAGATATTTTTATCAACCTCCCATCAAATCTTAATTAAATTGTAATTTATTAATAATTTTTAATTAAAACTTGAGTTAGAATTCATTTGTATAAATAAAAAAGTTTAACTTTGTTTTATGAAGAATTGTTTTTAAGCTTTCTATCATATAAAAACGCGATACTTCTAAATGGGTTAATTATGTCTTATATTAATATCAAATATTAGGTAGTCATGTATCCAAATAAAAATCACTCAGGGTGTTATAATGGGTTTCTTCAAGTTGGGAAGACGGCCTTTATTTTAAGTTTGATATTATTATTTAGTACAAAAATAACGGCAAAGGAAAAAAACATCAAATATTCTGAAGCAAATAATGAATATCACACAGAAACTACCTTTTCTAATGACGACTCAAAGTCTGAACATGCTGAATATTCTATAATGATGGCCTGCAATGGTAAACCTGTAGGTGGATTGGCCAGAATTTCTAATAATATAGGTTGCTCAGGAATTAATTTTCAACTCAGCATATCTGCACTCGCCTATTCATTTGATTTTGAGGGGTTATCGTACCAATGGCAGCTATCTTACGATGGTGTTACATGGAATAACATTCCTGGCGAGACCAACCCTCAAGGATTACAATTTACAACTAACCAAACCAGCTATTTTAGACTGAGTGTTTTGTGTGCTAATTCTGGGGAAACTGGGTATTCAAGTGTGGTCAGCTATGTAACAGAAAACTGTGATTCATATCACATCAATCAGCACAATGTGGTCAATACATGTAGTGCCTTATTTTATGATAGTGGAGGGCCAGCTGGTAACTATGGGAATAATGAAAACCAAACCATAACATTCTGCTCCACATCAGGTGAAAAAATGCGCGTTGAATTTTTAGATTTTAATACTCAGGATAATGGTCAAACCGGTAGAAATCAGTTAAGGTTTGATATTTTATACGTTTATGATGGTCCCAATATCAATTCTCCGCCATTATTTGAGTTTTCTGGTGTACAGTCGGCTATAAATAAAACGCCAGTGGTCATATCTTCCGGTGCTTGTATCACCTTTAGATTTAGATCAGATAATTTCAATGCACGAAGTGGCTGGGAAGCCATGGTCACTTGTACGACTGAAGAAAATAGAACCGCTTCTCAATTTTGTGAAACAGCTCCTAATATATGTAATCTAGATGGTTATTATGGTACCACAAGTAATTTCTACAACGTCGAGAGTGTCAATGGTCAAATACCCGGCGGCTATTTTTCAAGCTTAGCATTAGACAATGTGTCATTTATTACATTTGTTGCAGAAGCTCCTGTGGTAGAAGTAGATATTTGGGTAGGCAACTGTACGCCAGCTAATTGCGGTAGTGGATCACAAGGCATCCAACTGGGCGTGATAGCTGGAAGAAACTGTAGGTTTACAAATGTATTAGCCAATTATGGTCGTGGAATTCTGCCTGGTAACCAAAGATTAAGTTTTACAGGTTTAACCCCTGGAGAAGTATATTATCTCTTTGTCGATGGTTTCAATTGTTCTAATTGTGACTATAGAATTAATGCACTTTCAGGTATTGCTTTGGCTCAGATAGATGTACCCTTAGCGCTAATATGTGAAGACGACGAAATAACGATTACAGCCTCGGGAGGAACAGGTTATGTTTGGCAAGATGCGTCAGGAAATATATTATCTACAGGCCGCAGTATCACTGTCACCGAAACTGGTGTATATCAAGTGGCTATAACCGGAGGCAATGCACTTTGTCCTGATGAAGTCATCTTGACTTCCACAATATTTACTGAGTTTTGCTGTCCTGAAATGGTCGAACCTTTTAAGCCCAATACGACATCTATATGTGTGGGTGATGAAATACCAGAGCTCACAGTAGAATCTGGAGATGAAAGTTATCAACTAAATTGGTATGATGCGGCTGCAGGTGGTGATTTATTACTACAAAATTCCAACAACTTTACGCCTTCTATAGCCTCAGTACAAGGTACTTACACTTTTTATGTTGCCAATCAACTGTCTGGATCTGAATGTTTTAGTAGAAGGATACCCATTGTATTACAAATAAATGATTATAGGGAGTCCATATTTGATACCCTTTCCACTTATTGTATTGGAAAAGCCATTCCTCAGCTACCTTCAGCTTCTGACAATGGTGTTACTGGGACTTGGTCGCCGCCCATCTATAGTGTAGAAAATACAGAATATATCTTCACCCCTTTTCAAGATCAGTGTTCGTTTATTTTAAATGTCAATATAGAAAGTGAATGGCCTATGGACCCAATATTTAGCGATTTTGAAACCTACTGTGCCGGAGAACCCATTGCAGCTTTACCTACCATTTCCAATAATCAAATAAACGGTATTTGGTCACCCGAAGTCAATAATATGATGACAACAACGTACCTCTTTACACCTGATGAGGATGTATGTGCTTCTCGAGCTGTGACCACTATAACTGTACTACAAAACTCTGCATCCGCTGAAGTTACAGAAGCGTGCGACATGTATGAGTGGAAAGGTGAAGTCTATACTCAGAGTGTCGTCTATGAGCACTTTACTACCAATGCCGTAGGTTGTGATAGTACGATTACATTGAGACTGACTATTTATAATTCTGATTCTACTATTGATTCTATCTTTGCATGTGATGCCTACATACAAAATGAAATAGAATATACCGAATCAGGCACATACATATACAATGGAAGGAATTCTGTAGGATGCGACAGCACATCTACTATGGTCATATCAATAGTAAATAGTGGTATATACATACCCAACATTTTTAGAGCTGACAGAGGCGGACCAAACAATTGTTTTAAAATCAGTGCATCCAATAGTAGTATCAATAGGTTTGAGCTTACGATTTATGACCGATGGGGCAATCAGGTTTTCGCGTCAGACTCTATAGACGATTGCTGGGACGGCACCTTCAAAGGAAGACCAGGAACAATAGGCGTATATACATATCTATTAATTATTAACGACCCAGGCTGTGGCCTCCGAAAAATAACAGGTGATGTTACTTTAGTGAGGTAGGAATGATAATTAAATCTTTTTGGGATTCGGTACGTGAGAATACTATTGCCCCAAGATGAATACGAAATATCCGATTGATGGGTTATGGTATCACCCTGTTGGATATGATTGAAATCCGGCATGTTTGGATACTTTAATTTCTATTGAGTTCATAGGTAATATTAATACCATAAATTGGTACCAAAATTGAATTTTCAAGATTAATATTCCCTGTATTATTATTAATTTGGTATTTATCGAATTTACGACCTATTTCTAACCCAATTAAAATTTACTTTTGGCTCAATAGCTATAATGGAAGGAAAAATAAAATCATCAATCCTCTTATTTTCATGCGGCTTTAATTAAAAGATATACCTATTAAAACAATTAACTGTATAATAGAGTTTACTTTTTAAATTAATAATATTTTTCATGCACAAGTCCACTCTTTTCACTTTTATATTATCCTCTTTTTTATTTTTTATTTCTTTTGCACAGCCAGTTTTGGTCATTAATGAGCTGGACTGTGATACACCAGGGATAGATGATAAAGAGTTTTTAGAACTGAGAAGTGCTACACCCTATTTCCCATTAGATGGTTACGTTGTTGTTTTTTTTAATTGTTCGCCCAATGCTGGCAATGCCAGTTACATGGCCTTGGATTTGGATGGGTATAGTACAGATATAAATGGACTATTCTTGATAGGAAGTACCACTGTAACACCTTTTCCTCAGTACATTATCCCCATTAATGTCATCCAAAATGGACAAGATGCATTGGCCGTATATCGTGGAAATGCGGAGGATTTTCCTGAAGGAACATTGCCTTATGTAGATGAATCTCTTGTAGATGTTCTAGTATATGGTACAAATGATCCAGAAGCCACTTCGGCATTGAATATATTTAGAGCTTTCAGACCTGGTATACAGCAAATCAGTGAAGGTCCAAATAATAACCCTAATTCTATACAACGAAACAATGATGGCAGTTATTTTGTAGCATCTCCCACCCCAAGAAGACAAAATGATGGTTCAGGTATTATACTCAATAGTTTGAGCATATCTTTTGACAAATCCGAATACAATGAAGGAGAGACTATGCTAATAACATTTAATACTGAAAATGATGTAGAAAAAGATGTTGCTATTAGATGCATTTTCAGTTCTTTCCCCAACTCAAGTCAGAATGTAACTGGAAACCTCCTTCCTACTTTGAAGGTAGGAACCAAATCTGTCACCACCATGGTAACACTTAACGATGACAGCTTCAATAATAGTGATACTGACTTGATACTCACTATAGATGTCCAAGACTCTACTATTTTGAGCTTAGTTAATTCTATTAAAGTGCGCATCCATGACAATGACTTTAAAATATTGGATTACGGGACACCCACTGAACCCACTTTTGGGAAAGTCAGAAAAGAAATACCTCCTGGATATTATGATCAATTAATAGGAAAATCAGGTTCTTCTTTAAAACAAGCTATACAAGATATCATAGCTGATCCTAGTATGGTAAGAGCACAGACCTATAATGATTGTATAGATATTTTAACTCTTGCTGATACCTATCCGAAAAATTCTAATCAAGTTTGGTTGGTCTATTTAGAGTCAGCGCGTTCAAAAATAGATTTTCAATTGGGCAGTTCGAATATTGGATTATGGAATAGAGAACACACATGGCCACGATCGCGAGGTGGATTCAGTAGTATTGAAGAAGATGGCAATATAGATGGTAAAGATATTTTTTGGCCTACCAATGCGGACTCACTTAGACACGCCAACTCTGATGCTCATGCCCTTCGTGCTGTAGATGGTCAAGAAAACACACGTAGAGGTGACCGCTATTATGGAGACTATACTGGGCCACAAAATACTCGAGGTAGTTTTAGAGGTGATGTAGCGCGGAGTATTTTATATTTGGACATACGATACAATGGACTAGAAGTCGTTCCCGGATTTCCTAATGAAGTAGGGAAATTTGGTGATTTGAATGTGTTATTAGATTGGCATAGACAAGATCCACCCGATGATTATGAGTTTAATAGAAATAATATTGTATATGATTGGCAAAAAAATAGAAATCCCTTTATAGATATGCCAGACTTAGTAGATTATATTTGGGGTGATAAAAAAAATCAAGTTTGGCAAGGGTCTTCTTCAGTAAAGAATCTTGAAAGTTTTGAGATGTCCATCTTTCCTAATCCAAGTACCAATACCATTAACATCAGTGTAGAAAAGTCTGGACTTTCAGCTTATATATATGATATACATGGCAAGGTATGGGCCGAAAAGACATTCGATTACACCACTACTTTTGAGGATAGACTGCCAAAAGGCACTTACTTTGTCAAAGTATCTGATAGTCACACAGCTATTGTAAAGAAAGTTATCGTGGCTTGGTGACTAATACCCTATCCCATCTTTCGCTGCGCTACCAAAGAAAACACCATCGGGATTTTATCTTCAAGATGTTGAATTCTGAATTTTTTAGGTCCCATCTCGACAATATGGTTAAAACAGTTATAGGGTGAGTAGTCATACTCCTCAAGTGAAACTAAGTGCAAGTCATTAGACAATAGACTATTAATAACTTCTCCTAAACCATGATTCCAAGTTACATTTTGTATTGTTATATCAGCGTCTCTATCGCCATATGTACCAGACTCCTCCTCTATAATCGGGCCAGTATTAAAATAACGGTATTTTACTTTTTCAAAATCATCATCAAACATCCACACGACTGGATGAAACTCAACTAAAACAAATTTCCCATCAATTTTGAGATACTGATGAATGATTTGCGCCCATTTATTTAGGTCAGGCAACCAACCTATCACCCCATAGGACGTAAAAACAATGTCAAATTTACGGTCTAGATATTGTGGTAATTCAAAGATGTCACAACATATAAATTCCGCTGGTGTGTCGGTGGTCTTAGATAATTCACGAGCACTTTTTATAGCCTCATCAGAAAAATCTACTCCTACGACATCAGCATCCATGCGGGCTAAAGAAAGGCTGTCTTGACCAAAATAGCATTGAAGATGCAAGATACTTTTACCTCTTACATCGCCCAAAAGTTCCAACTCTATATGATTAAGTGAACTT
Source organism: Saprospiraceae bacterium (assembly GCA_036782555.1). Lineage (GTDB taxonomy): Bacteria > Bacteroidota > Bacteroidia > Chitinophagales > Saprospiraceae > OLB9. The sequence goes on along the minus strand of DAIPYV010000031.1, from coordinate 9,167 downwards.
TTGCCCTTTATAAATCCGTCAAGGTCATAAAATTTAGATTTTAAATGATGCTCAGTGCGGGCATTCCACGAAGCACGGTTGATGTCTATATAATTTTGTTCTGAGTTCATAATGGGTATATGATATTTTGTAATGGTAATGTTGGAAATAGCAATAGAATTTTTATCATATTTGTTGAGAAACTTTTAATTGCTCTTTTTGACTTTTGCTCATTTTTATGAATTTACCAACCAAATTTATCTAAGTGTTTACAAAGCCTCCAAGGCTTGGTCAACGAACGGTTTCACTCTAACTTCTAACTTCTAATTTTTTAAACTTATCCCTTCCTTAATCCCATGCAAATTATCATTGAATTCTGAGAGAAGGGCAACGACTTGTGACATGCGGTCGTCAGAGCCTAAGCCTTTGAGGACTTTGTTTTTCAAAAATTGAGTTTTGATATCTTGCCAACGTTTTTTTTCTGTGTCTGACATAAGGCCCATCAGTTCTTTTATTTTGAGTAGATTGGCTTCTGTGGCAGAAGTGAGCGTTTGTGATTCGTTAGTGTAATGCGACATCAGTAGTGTATCTATTTCCTCTTTGCTCATGATCGGATTGATAGCTGAAACCAACTTATTCATATCCCGGTAGGAGCCTTGTAGTTTGAAGGACGGCTCAGTGCGATAACTGTCTTCCATTGCTGCGGATACGATGTATTGCTGATTGGCTTTCAATACGACATTGCGAACTTGTATGATATTTTTGAGGACGTTGTAATAATCCTGAATTTGCATGTCACTCATATTGCCCTCTAGAGCTGGAATATTGCTTTCTGAGACGGCGGCATCATGAAGCTTGTAGAGATTGTCCATACCGTTTTTGGTCAATTGCTGCATATAATTATTAGCCATGAGGGCATTTTCTATCATACTCAACTCAAAAAGACCGTCATTTTGTCCTACAACATCTCCGAGATTATATATGTCTGCTCTATTGGCAAGCATGTCTGGTATTCGGAAGATATCGCCAGTTTCTGTGTATGGATTGCCCGCCATGACGAGACAAAACCGTTTGCTTCGGAAATCATAGGTTTTGGGTACTCCCTTGTATATACCTTCTACCTTGCGCTGACCATCGGCCAGACTGATAAATTTCTGAAGAAACTCTGGATTGCAATGCTGTATATCATCCAAATAGAGCATCACGTTGTCTCCCATCTCAAAGGCGAGATTGAGCTTTTCGAGTTCCAACTTTGCACCAGCATTTTTGGCTTCGTTGGGGTCGGTGGAAGTGATTTGATTTCCTATGGAGGGGCCATTTATTTTCATAAAGACCAAACCCAACCTATCTGCGATATATTCCATCAATGTAGTCTTTCCATATCCAGGTGGAGAAACCAACAATAACATACCCATACGGTCCGTACGTTTAGTTTCGCCCAAGACACCCAATTGTTTAGCAAAATTGGCACCAATCATCGGAAGATAAACTTGATTTATAAGTTTGTTGCGCACAAAAGAAGTGAGTACTTGAGATTCGAAGCTATCGAGGCGCATTTCCCGATTTTTATCGGTGATGAGCTCCATTTTTCGCATTTGAAAAGCCCTGAACTGAGGCACTATCACACTGCTATAATAAGTCATCTTATCCACAAAATCATAATAGTCAAATGTGTAAGATTCTTGCTCCTGAAGTGACTTCAGTTCATTGATTTGAGTATAAATAGTAATCTTGCTTTTTTGTGTTTCTTTGAGATTTTTTGTCACCAAAAAAGCGGCTACTTCTTTGACGATATGTTCTGACGCCTCTTTTTGAGCAAACACCAAATAGGTTTTCAGAGCATTTTCAGCCATAAAGTAACAGGCCGCTGGATGTCCGTACAGAGTTTCTAATTGTGCAAAAAACTGTAAGTCTTTTCCTTTTTCTTTGAAGTGTTGAGTGAACTGTTCAGAAAGTTTTGCACCAGATGATGATATCTGGAAAGCGGTGCGATTTTCTAACTTGAGATAGACGGCTGCTTGTCGGACAGAGACTTTTTTAAACTCTTCCCCAAAATTATCAGCAAATGCTCTCAGACGATAGGCCAATTGGTCATTAAGATAACCAAAATGCTCTGTATTATCAAAGGCTTGTCGTAGTATTTGTACAGCTTGAAATTGGTTTTCAAAATAGACTTTATCCTCTTCATTGAGAAAAAACCAAAATATCTGAGCCAATGCGCGCTCTTCGGGCGAATATTTCAATACGCCCAATTCGTGGGACAAATGCTGTAAGACATCCAATATCTTTGCAGCATCCACATCGTGAATACCCTTGACAAGATTTTCACCATAGTGTTGGGTCATAAATTCTTCTATGTGACGTAGGTTGTCGTCTTGCAACGTAGGATTGGGATGTTTTTTGAATACTTCCCAAGCAATATATTCGTATCGAGCCACATGGCGATTTTCTGACACAAACTCCTGATGCCATACATCTTTGTATCCATCCAATAAACTTTGGTCTATTGGCTCGTAATAAGAAGTACCCGTGATGTGATAAAAATATTGATTCTCTTTGAGGACAAGTGTGAGTGCTCTTTTGGTAGTGCTTACCGCAAATTTGTAGGAGCCTAGACTTATAGCTTTGCCATCATCTTCATAAAGTTCTTGTTGGTCTTTGAGCTTGCGTATGGCATCTTGTTGAGCTACGATGATGAGCGTGGCCAGTTCCTCTGACTTATTGGTATCGCCCATAGATGTCAGGGAGCGCGCCGTCTCGCGCACTTTGTCCACCATGAGGTCAGTGGCAAAAAAACCATTGATTTCTTGTTCGGATTTGAGTGTATTGGCCTTGTTTTTTATTCCATTGATGAGGCGCTCACCTGCCCGAAATAGCGTTGTACTTCGTCTATTGATGGCTTCTGTGATTTGAACCTTTTTAGACTCAAAGTGTCGATAGACTTCCTCTCTTTTTTCAGAGATAGCGGAGATATATTCATCAAAATCAACAAATTTGGCCTCCATATCTTCCAACTGAATAGACAATTTGCTCAAAAAATCATCACAGGCTTCTGGTGTTGTGGCCATTTCAGATAGGTTGACTACAGATTGGTCAAAGAGTGTCATCTGTGCCGAAAAATCTGCAGTGAGCTCTTTTCCTGATATTTCCCTACGGCGTTTGGTCAGCTCCAGTCTTTCTTGATTGAGTCGTGCAAATATCTGCGAAATATGCTCTATAATTTGCGTAGAATGTGCTGTGTCTTCGATTTTTAAGCCATTGACTACATCTATGAGGAGTATCAATTGCTCTGATAAATGGTGAATCTGTGCTTCAACCTCTTTGGCTTCTATGGCGCGCACCATTTGTTTTATAGCGGTATGTATTTCTTCAACTTGAGCCACATAAGGAGCCAAAGCATTATCATCCAATAAGAACGCAGCGCAGGATTGAGCCAAATCTTTACTGTTTTCTAAGAGTTGATTCTCTAAATCATTCAGAGTCTCTACATCAGCAAATTTTAAATCTTTGGCAACGGCGATTTCACCTATCAATAAACGTATATCAGACATGGCATCTACGTACTCTCGAAGAGTTTTGTAGTGGGCAATGCGGATATCTTTGAGCCTGTCTGTGATGCGTTGGCGCAAGCCGTCAATGGTTTGAGTTGTGGCCTTGCGAACTTCTACTATTTTTTCATACTCATTGATGGCAGTGTGTGCGGTACTGCGTATTTCCTTAATGACCTCAGCAGGATTGAATATTTCCTTGTCCGTAATAAAATAGTAGCCATCCAATATGGATGTAGCTTGTTTGACCACATCATCATATAAGCTTTCATAGCTATCCTCTTTAGTCATCAGTGTGATGAGGGCATTACTTTCTGCCATGACATTGACCAAATCTCGATTTCCTATCTTATATAATGGGTTGTCTCTAAGGGTATCAGGTATAATGAATTCTTTAGAAAATGGTGTATTCCATATTTGTATCAAATGGTGTTTGGTATCTTCTCCCTTTTGAGTGTATGCCAATTTTCCATCTTCAAAAAACGTATAACCCTTGCAGACCAATGGTGTCTCTGAACTCTGCCTTATGATGTTATAAAACTGTATGACGTATTCTTCGGTTTTGAAACTATAAAACACGTAAGCGAAATCCTCTCCATTAGGAGAATTAATCTTGCGTAAAAAGTAGGTATTTTCGTGAGTTGATGGAAATATTTTGGTCTCTCCAGATTGTAAGGCGTAGCCATCTGTAAAGATGATACCCTGATTGTCAGGTAAGAGGACAGCCGCATATTGCAATGAATGCACTCGCCGCACTTTCTTTTCCTTATGATTGTAAATATAGAACCGTTCTGACTCCTGAAAAGGCTTGATTTTGAGTAAAACTATATTTTGAAAATCAAAGAAGTGGATTTCTGCATCATCCAATGTTTGGTCTTTGTTCGCCACCTCTTCACTGTATATGCCCAAGCCCACATCAGTATTGTCTTCTACTTTGATAGTGATATCTCCACCGATGGCCTCTACGAAAACTTTATCTGCGATAGATACATGTGGATGTCGACCTATGCGCTGCATATCCCGTGTGGCACGCACCCAAGCGAATTCATACTGTTGTGGCAACTTAACCTCACCGGCTGACCTAGAATCTATAAAGTGCAGTGATGATCCCTTAATAATCCATTTGAAAGCCTTGATATCATTGGCACTTTCAGAAAGCTGAAAAACAAAATACACATGATTGCGGTCATTAAAAAATCTCACAAATCGTGTGTGCCGATAATATTTGTACATATTGGACAACTCAGTAACAAATATCGCATCTTCTATGATAGACAAGGCGTGAGGTTCAAATCTTTGATTGTCATAAACATAGACTGAAAATATATCATGCAGCTCTATCTCCGATTTTAGTCCCAAAAAAGTATTGTGACCCACAATACAGAGCGTGCCCAAAGCGAAAATATCAGATATCTTGCATGAGTTGTCTGTAGATATGCGTTCATTGGCCGATAAGGCAAACTCCACACTTCCAAAGACGGCTTTACGCTCATCGTCTAGCTTTTTGAGCCGAGACAGGAGCTCCGTCTTTTGGTCCATGAAGCGTGCCCGCAGAATATCATACGTGCCTGAAGCTAACACATTTTTGTTTTCCATAGAAATGGGTTTGTATTATTTTAATGTGTCCTTGTCCAAACCTATACCTTGAGCCATAGAAAGTAAGTCACTAAGCATATTTTGATCTTTATCATCGGCTACCTGACTCAGCTTGAGTATGAGGGCCGTCACACTCAGATTTTTGATGTCATCTGTGGTTATATTGTATTTGTTTATCATGGATTTCAATTTGGGCAATAGCCCGTCTTGACCATTTGACAATAGTGCTTGACGCAACATTTGAGCATTATCACTGCTTTCTATGAACTTATCTATCCCTTTACCTCGGGAAATCTGTCGAGTGACATTGTCAAAGAAAGAATTATCACCACCCACGATATCAATTTTAGCATTTTTGAACGCTTCTGCCAAGACACCAGCTTGAGCCTGTGCGATATCTTTTTGAATATGGATTTGAGCCAATTCCACTTCTTTTTCTTTGGCCAATGTAAGACGGAATTCTTCATGCTCCTTACCAGCATCATTGAGTTTTTTCATGGCTTCTGCCTTTTCTGTAATACCTGCTGCTTCGGCAAATGCTTTTTCTTTGATGATATCAGCTTGTGCTAATCCTTCGGCTTTATGCGCCGCAGCTTTCTTTTCAATGATGTTGGCTTCTACCATACCTTGTCTTTCGGCAGCGTCCGCTTTGGCATGAAGAACTTGAGCTTCGGATAGACCTACAGTAGCTTCTTCTTTAGCTTTAGCCTCAGCCAAAATTTTGCGAGAATCGGCTTCTCTCTCTGCAGCGTCACGCATGGCTTGTGCTTCGATAACTCTTTTCTGAGCGTCGCGTTCAGCGGCTTGTTTGCGCGCGTCAGCGGCTTTGGTTTCAGTGATGAGATTTTGTTCAGCTGCTTGTGATGCGAGGATGAGTTGCACTTGTTTTTCACGTTCTGCGCCTTTGATGGCTTCTACATCTTTGATATTCTGTTGCTCCTCTACCACAGATTTTTCTTTAATCAATCGCTCTTTGATGACATCTTGAATGTTTTTCTTTTCTACTTCTACGACCTTGTCTTTTTCTATATTGGCCAATGCCACCACACGATCTTTTTCAGTAGCTTCAAGAAGCCTGTCTTTTTGTACACGTTCCGTCTCTACAAGTTCGGCGCGTTCTTTATTTTTAGTAGCGATGACGACTTGACGTTGCATATTTTCTTCTGCTATACGGAGTTTTTCTTCGGTATTTATACGCACACTTTCCGATTTGAGTCTTTCTTCTTCACTGACTTTGGCTATCTCAGCATTTTCACGAGACTCTATATTAGCTATTTCTCTGCGTTGGCTATTTTCTTTTTCGGCCAATTGTTTTTCGAGTTCCAAAATGGCTTCACGTGCTTCCACATTCTGTTTAGTAATTGTTTTTTCTTCATCCCGGCGCACGAGATTGGCTTTAATATTTTGATTGGCTGTGAGTTCTGTTATTTTTTTGATTCCCTCTGCATCTAAGATATTATCTTTGTTCATAAAGGATAAGGAGGTCTGCTCCAAGTAGTCAATAGCACAGTCATCCAGAGCATATCCATTGAGGTCGGTACCTATAATATTGAGTATTTCTTGACGAAATTCCATCCTAGCTTCATATAACTCGATGAAATCAAACTTTTTACCGACCGTTTTGAGGGCTTCTGAAAATTTAGCTTCAAAAAGCTCTCGTAGTGTACCCACATCTGAAGCCCGTGCGCATCCGATAGTTTGACCTACATTGATAATGTCATCTACAGACTTATTGACTCTGATGAAAAAAGCCACTTGAATATCGGCGCGCATATTGTCTTTGCAGATGAGACCGTCTTTACCTTGTCGGGATATTTCCAGTTTTTTAACAGATATGTCCATGTATTCTACACGGTGTATTACGGGGATGACTAGACCAGCATTAAAGAAGACCTTGACACCTCCATATCCAGTACGAAGCATAACGATACCTTGCACTGTCTTTTTGTACATCGAAATTAGCCACATGATGAGGCCAATGGTCGAAATGAGAGCGACGGCAATAATTACATAAAATGTTGTCATAGAATTGAGTGATTTTAAGTGAATAAGTAAAAGGATTTTATTTTAAATTTTTAGTTTATATCTTTTGAATAACGTAGTAATACTTTTTATCTTGACTTTGTTCTACTATTTTGACCATGTTGTTTTCTGATATTTTGTGGCCATTGAGGCTTTTAACTACAAGTTTTATGGGGTTTCTATCTATGACGAGTTCAATCATCCCTAGTTTTTGATCATACACACTTGTCTTGAGGAGCGCTGTCATTCCTATAAAATCGTGAGGTTCTTCACCTTTATAGTTAAACTCTTTAAAAAAGTTTTTGAACGGTAACGTAATAAATCGTGTAATATGCATACTCACCATGAATGCAGGGATAATTGTGGCAAAGGTCGCCCATCCTGTCAAACCCAAAAAGTATTGGAGATTGACATTGATAGCCCAAGTGAATAGCAAGGTCAATGTCAGAAAGAATGTAATAGGAATAATATCCAAATTGAGATATTTCAAAAACTGTAAGACAGATGATGGCTCCCCACTCATATCCACATCAGCTGCCTCCAGATCTGCATCTACTTCAAAATCCCAAAGACCCGATACCCCAGACATAATGGTAAATATCCAGTATAGTACCGATAAGCCTAAAAGAATAGTCAAAACCAAATTGGCCGGCTGCAAAGATATTTGGTAAAGTTGTTCAAAAGTCATGATGGAGTATTTTGTATAGACTTGCAAATGTAATTCTTTTGTTAATAGTTTCCAAATTTTTATAACCATAGATGAACAAATGGATTTATTCGACAAAAAGGAATTTAAGGAAGAATTTAATTTTTTAAACAGTGAAATTGTTTTTTAATATAATTTTATTATTCTATTAACCTAATGATAATAATATGTTTATAAATGAGTACATAACTTTGCATATACATTTAATGGACTGTTTTTTATTAAACCTAAAAATCTAATCATTATGACAAAAGTAATTTTACCATTTTTCTTATCTTTTTTTATTTGTTTATCATTGGATGCCCAAGAGATTGTTTTAGTTCAAAGTAGAATTTTTGAATACGATAGGCAGTTTTACGATCTAAATTATTTTGGGGTCAGACGATTTATGCGAGATAGACAAATACGAGACCCAGAAGTTTATCATGAATTATTACCAAAATTTACTGAATATAGAAACAAACTAAATTTAGGGTATGGTGTATTAGCCGCTGGATCAGCTATTTCTTTAGTATGGTCTTACCAATCTTGGGTGGTAAATCCAAATACGGATAAGCTATTTCAAACTTATGTGTTACCTTATTTTCCAATGATGATTGGTCTAGGTGTTTATTTAGCTGTATCACCAAGACCAGGTAGTCTCTTAAACATAATATCTTATCATAACACATTGCCTTTTGAAAAGAAGATTAACTTGACATTGTCTATACAAGGGCATAGTGGAATAGGTCCGGCTTTAGTTCTTAATTTTTAGACTTTCGTGTATCATCATCTAAACTTCAAGGAATTAGATATTCATCCTTAAAATCACCGATATGTATCTCACTTTTTTTAATCTTTTTACTTTAAATTTTATAATTGGCAAAACCCATTAAAAGTAAGAAGATGGCTATAACTATAAACGTAAATTGTACATATTGACTATAGAGAAAGTCAAGAAGATTATGTATAGATATACCCACCACCAAAAAGTACATAGCAGTTCTTATAAATGCGAGTAGTGTGGTTTGATTGGCCATCACTGTGCGTTGTAAAGCCAGTCTTCTCTTAGAATTAAATCTTTGTTCATATATTGCAAAAGTTGTTTATTTGGTTCATAAAACCATATTAGTCATTAAATAGTTGAGTGATATAGGTTACAAAAAGGAATTCGTTTTTAAGAGGACAAATTAGTACTATCTAACTCTTATACTACTACCTAAATATCTAAAATGACTTTCCCCCGCCTGCCTAAGACGGCAGTCAAGCAGGTATTACGGCTTTAAACTGCTTCAAATTCAAACACTTGGTTCACTTTAGATTTATCACCATAACTT
>DAIPYV010000030.1:0-25616 GCA_036782555.1 Saprospiraceae bacterium | reverse complement strand
GGTTGGATTTGGACTGGTCATGGATTGAATATTGTATGGAAAAAGGAGTAAAAATTGCTATAAATCCAGATGCCCATTCTAAGGAGTCCATTCATTATATCAAATATGGTACACTCATGGCTAGAAAAGGTGGATTGACAAAAGACATGTGTTTGAATGCTTTATCAAAGCTGGAATTTGACATGTGGATAAGTGCAAAATAACCTTAAAATTCTGTTAAGACAGGTTAATCAATTTTAATATGTGTTAACCACATGTTAAAAAGAGATAGCTAAAAATCATTCTTGTGTTATTACAAGTTAATTGAATTAATTTTGCGGAAATATTTAATTTTATTAATTTACTAAACATTTAAAATCAAAAAATAATGAAGAGTTTTCAATTATTTGCTGTTTTAGCCCTCGTAGGTACATTCTTTTTAATTTCGTGCAAAGAGACACCTTCTACTGATGAGGCCAACGAATCTGTATCAGCTCAAGAAGTACAGCCTCAAGACATGGCTGCTACCACGCCTGTATCAGAACTAGATCCCCAAAATGCTGAAGCTGTACCGACAGGTCCTTTGACATCAATAAAATTTGATGAAGAAACTTTTGACTGGGGTAAAATTATGGACGGCGAAAAAGTTACACATGTTTATAAATTTAAGAATACGGGTAATGAGCCACTTATCATTAGTGATGCTAAAGGTAGCTGTGGTTGTACAGTGCCTGACTGGCCAAAGGATGCTATCGCTCCTGGAAAATCTGGTGAAATTAAAGTGGTCTATGACTCTAAAGGAAAAGGTGCTGTAGGTGGTAAAAATGACAGCAAGCGTGTTACTATCAAAGCTAATACTGATCCAATGGAGACTTATTTGACTATCAAGGGTATAGTAGATAAAAAAGAGGGTCAAGAATAATATTTTTTTCCAATGGGATTATCATAATGTATATGATTAATCGCATAATATCTTATTATCATTAAAGATAAAAAAGGTTGATCAATGGTCAACCTTTTTTTATTTTAAGAGGTTTTGTTCCATAATATTAAATATCCAATTCATTGAAAAATTATTTTAGTCTTATAAAGTTTAGCCATACTATTTTTGCGATGCCTTTTGCTATGTTAGGTCTGGCATTAGGTCTTTTAGATGTGCCTACCCACAGGGCCTGGGTTTTATTTTTTTTGGTTGTTTTGTGTATGGTTTTCGCTCGCAGCGCAGCCATGGCTTTCAATAGATGGATAGATAGAGATATTGATACTCAAAATCCAAGAACACTCATCCGGGAGATACCTGCTGGAATCATTGCACCATCTTCAGCTCTTAGATTTGTATTTGCCAATAGTGTGTTCTTTGTATTGACTACTTATTTCATTAATAGTATTTGTTTTGTATTGAGTCCAGTGGCCTTGTTGGTCATATTGGGTTATTCCTATACCAAAAGATTTACAGCTCTATGTCATATTGTTTTAGGAATGGGGCTGGCATTAGCGCCAATAGGCGCCTATCTAGCTGTCACGGGTTTTTTTAGTTGGATACCTGTATTGATAGGTTTTGTGGTTTTATTTTGGGTATCGGGATTTGATATTATTTACGCATTACAGGATGAGAATTTTGATAAGGAGCACCATTTACATTCCATTCCAGTAGCTATGGGTAGAATCGGGGCTATGAATATCTCTAAGGTTTTGCATGTATCGTCTTCCATACTTTTAATGGTGAGTGTTTATCTTATCTTTCAAACTTATCCTCAGGCTGGATGGATAGTTGGCACAGGAGCTATTGTCTTTTTATGTATGTTGGTTTATCAGCATATTATCATAACGCCCACAGATTTATCTAAAGTCAATTTGGCTTTTTTTACTACTAATGGGATAGCGAGTTTGATTTTTGGTACAATGGCTATTTTGGATTTATGGTTTGTTATTTGAATCTCGCTTCAACATCCTCCATCTTAACAGGTGCTTCAGCCGATAGATTGATGTGCCCATCATTTGTGATGAGAATATCGTCTTCCAATCTTATGCCTATACCTGCATATTTTTGATAGATGGGCTTTACTTGGTTATAAAAAGCGTCCAATTCATTTTTTGAAACGTAAGGAAACAATTCATTGAGCAATTCTATCCTGTTTTCTAAAAAATATAGACCTGGCTCTATTGTCAACACCATGCCTGGCTCCAATTTTCGTCCCCTATGCTTCGGATTCACTAAGTCGCTATAATTTCGCGATTCTCCATAATGGCCTACATCATGGACATCTATACCCAAATAATGGCTACTGCGATAGTGAATATAAAATAGTTTTTGCCATACTGAAGTCGTATCTGTAATCAGCCCCAAATTATAGAGTCCTCTTATGAGGACTGATGTTGCTGCATGATGTCCATCAAAAAAATGATTTTGGGGAGTCATCTTTTTAGTTCCGGCTTTCAGGGCACCATATACTAGTGTGTATATGTCTCTCTGGAGTGGTGTGAAAGTGCCGCCGATAGGGTAGGTGCGTGTGATATCGCCACAATAGCCATTATGTTTTGCACCTATATCGACTAAAATGAGGTCGCCTTCCTTTAGTGGGGCATCGTACTTTTCGTAATGGAGATAACAAGCATTGCTTCCACTACCTGTAATGGACGGAAACGCCCACGTACAATTATTTTTGTGGTAAGTATATTCTATTTCCGCCCGCACATCAAATTCATGATCTTTGGGTTTTAGGGTTTCTAGTATTCTTAAATGCGCATTTACTGTAACCTGTATGGCTCTTTCCATTTGTTTTATTTCCCATGTGTCTTTGGTGACGCGCATTTCATCTACAATGTTTTTAAGGTCTTTTTCTATTTTGTATTTTTCATCTATAAGAATTTCTGATAGGTAAGAGGATATGTCTCGTGAGATAGAAAAAGCTTCTTTTGATTTAATATTCTTTTTCAAATAGTTTTTTAAATGAGATAAGTCAGCCACTGTGTCTGCCATATATTGTTGCATCGCTTCATGATGTGTTAATTTTGGTCCATTCCAAAGGAGTTCGTAAGGTGTATTTTCGTCAAAAAACAACACAAACTTTTTGGGTCCTTTTTTTGATAAAAGTGCTATAGCATCGCTATGATGGAATCCTGTAATATAATAGAAATCAGAGGCATTATCTGACGTAATGATAGCATTTTGGCCCTTGATTTTTTTCAATAATGTTTCTCTCCGTTCTTCAAATATACTCGCTTCATAAGTAGAGATATCGTCATGGACAACAAACTTTTGAGGTAGGGAAGATGTCGTTTGATTCCATGAGGTTTGAACAAGAAGCACTAAGGAAAATAAGATGAATCTGTGCATAGTCGTGATGGCTTATATGTATTTTTAGAAACGAAAATTGTATTCAAAATATTTTATTTTACCTCATAGGATATAACTTTATTGACCAAATCAGCAATGATGTCACTTGCTTGTTTCAGAGACTTAATGCCTTCTTTGGTGAGGATGAGATAATTTCTAGATTGTTTGATAGAAAGGCCTTTAAAATGTCCTTCTTTAGCCACATATTGCATGATGTTATTAAATACATCAGTTTCAAAGTAGGCGGATTGTGGATTAGATACGAAGTAACAATTCATTTTTCGGTTTTTCAAAACGATTCTTTCGAAGCCTAATTTTTTAGAATTGGTACGCATGCGCAGGCCCTCAAAAAGTTCATAGACCTGTGGTGGGATTTTACCAAATCTATCTTGAAGGTTTTTACTAAAAGTTTCAATGTCCTGCTTAGAGGATAGTTTGTCCAATTCTGTGTAGAGCAATAGCCTTTCTTGAATATTAGATACATACGAATCGGGTATTAACATCTCTGTATCGGTATCTATATCTACATCTCTTATGAATTCCTTTTTCTTATCGTTTTCATCTTTGAAGAGCTCTTTATAATCTGTCTCCTTTAGCTCTGTGATAGCTTCCTCTAGGATTTTATGATAGGTTTCATACCCGATATCGGCTATAAAACCACTCTGTTCACCACCTAAAAGATTGCCTGCGCCTCTAATATCCATATCCCGCATAGCTATCTGAAAGCCCGAACCTAAATCAGAAAATTCTTCTAATGTTTTGAGCCTCTTACGTGCATCAGTGGTTAAAACAGATAGCGGTGGAGCAAAGAGATAGCAATACGCTTTTTTATTGGAGCGTCCTACACGACCCCGTAATTGATGAAGATCACTCATTCCAAATTGGTGCGCATTATTGATAATCATTGTATTGGCATTGGCTATATCCAATCCTGTTTCTATGATGTTGGTACAGACGAGTACATCGAATTTACCTTCTATAAATGCCACAAGAGTTTTTTCCAATTTATCTGGGTCTAACTGTCCATGGGCCACCGCTATTTCGGCCTGTGGGCAGAGCTTTTTTATATTGTCAGCGATATCTTGGAGATTTTTTACTCTATTGTGCACGAAAAATACTTGGCCTCCTCGCATGATTTCAAAATCGATGGCTTCTCTGATGACATCATCACTAAAGACCCTTCTTTCGGTTTGTATGGGCTGCCTATTAGGTGGAGGCGTTTTGATGACAGATAAATCCCTTGCGGCCATTAGTGAAAACTGGAGGGTGCGGGGTATAGGAGTTGCTGTCATTGTCAAGGTATCCACATTGACTTGAAGTGAGCGCAATTTTTCTTTGGCTGCGACGCCAAACTTTTGTTCTTCATCAATGATAAGTAATCCTAAATCTTTAAATTTTAATGATTTATTAAGTAGAGCGTGGGTACCTATAAGTATTTCAACTTTTCCCTCGGCTGCCAATTTATAAACTTCGTTTTTCTGCTTCGTTGTTCTGAATCTATTGACAAAATCTACTGTCACACCAAAATCGCTTAATCTGGAAGAAAAGGTTTTAAAATGCTGTAGCGCTAAAATAGTGGTAGGTACAAGTAAGGCCACTTGTTTTCCGGCGGTCACGGCTTTAAAAGCTGCCCTGATGGCGATTTCAGTTTTACCAAAACCTACATCTCCACATATCAATCTGTCCATTGGATAGTCTTTTTCCATGTCTGCTTTGACATCTTGTGTTGTGGTCAGTTGGTCGGGTGTATCTTCATAAATAAAGGAAGCTTCCAGTTCAGTCTGAAGATAACCATCTATTGGGAACGCATACCCTTTTGATGCTTTCCTCTGTGCATAGAGCTTGATGAGTTCTTTGGCTATATCCTTGACCCTAGCTTTGGTTTTTCGTTTGAGGGCTTTCCATGCATCGCCACCTATTTTATTAAGTTTTGGCTCCGTACCATCTTTGCCTACATACCTAGAAATCTTGTGTAGTGAATTAATACCTACATAAAGAATATCATTGTTTTGGTATATCAATCTTACAGTCTCTTGTTTATGTCCATTGATTTCTATTGTTTCAAGACCTGAGTATCTACCTATACCGTGGTCCAGATGTGTCACGAAGTCTCCGGGTTGCAGCTCCTGCAGCGTCTTAAAACTTATAGCTATATCTTGACTAAAACCTTGTTTTAGTTTTGATTTGTGATATCTTTCGAATATTTGGTGGTCTGTATAGCAGGCTATTTTGAGATCGTGGTCTACAAATCCTTCATGCACAGAGAGGTGAAGGGGATGAAACTGGACTTGCACACCCATGTCTTCAAAGATGTTATAAAATCGCTCTATCTGTTTGGCAGAGTCAGTAAATAGATAGTTGGTGTAACCATTTTTTGTGTTTTCGTTAAAATTTTCAATGAGTAGATTAAAATTGCGATTGAATGATGGCTGTGCTTGATTTTCAAATTTTATGTTATGGTGCACTGTAATATTTTCTGTGGCATCATTTTGAAGGATAAGTGAAAACTGAGTGATTTCATCCCATATTTGGTGTGGGTAAATAAATGCCCTTTCTGCAAATATTTCTTGTAATTCTTCATCTAAGTATCCAGAAAGTGTTTTGGCGAAAGCCTCAGATTTTTCAAAACAAATTTGTAACTTATCTACCAATAGTTCAGGCGTTTTAATCCAAAGTAAGGTATCGTTTGTGAGATTTTTAAATAGCGTTATCTTTTGGTCTTGTTTAAATTGACTATTGATATTGGGTATGATGACGACAGACGAAATAGTTTGTTCGCTCAGCTGAGTCTCAGGATTGAATGTGCGGATACTTTCCACCTCTGTATCAAAAAGTTCTACTCTGTAAGGCAGATTATGGCCATAAGAAAAGATATCTACTATACCGCCACGAATGGAGAATTGGCCAGGTTGATATACAAATTCTACACGCTCAAACCCATACATGACAAGAAGTTCTATGATGGTATCCACATCCAAATCATATCCTTTTGTAATGTCTATTTTGTTTTTATCTAACAGAATAGGGTCCACCACTTTTTCGAAAATGGCTTCAGGATAAGTGATTACGATACGAGATTTGTCTCCAGATTTATAGAGCTTATTAATCGTTTCTGTGCGTAGGAGAGAATTATTTTTGTCTAGTTCTTCATACTGAAGTGGCCTTTTGAAAGAATCTGGAAAAAAGAGTACATTTTTTTCGTTCAACAATGAAGACAAAGTACTATAAACATAAGCTGCACTATCTTTATCGTCAGCTATGTAAATGTGTGTCCTTTTGTATTTTTGAAAAGCAGCCGCCAAGTAAAAACTATCAGATGCACCAATAAATCCTTTCGTACAAATAACTTGAGGGATATCTGTACTCGTTTTTTCTTGTAGAAGATGGACTTTGTCGTCATCTTCAAAATGTTTTATTAAATCTCCTAAACTACTCACGGTGCAAAGGTAGGAAATAATAGGAAAAAAAATGACAAAAAAAGCCGCTGGAAAAAATAATTTCCAACGGCTTTTTGACTTTTTATGCTATGTCATTATTCTGTACAAATCATTTTTATACTTTGCTTGTCAGATGTGGACGCGAATGTTACAATAAAGACACCAGTTAATGAGCCTAAATCGTTTTTGTTAAGTTGTACAGTATTCATCCCTTGACGTGCATCAAAGTCAAATTTTTGGATTTGACGGCCCGTGATATCTGCTATACTTATTTCTACTGATTCATCCGTTGGCATATAGAAGTTGATGAGTGTCAAACTACTGAATGGATTGGGTGAGTTTTGATATACTTGCATCTTGTCTGTATCCAATACTTGAAGGTCTCTCTCCTCTTTTATTCTCATACCAATAGGTAGTGAATGGGTCAAATGGCTGACTATCTCTGATGTGAAATCAGAATCTATGGATACAAACTCACTCAACATACCATCATACTCAGGTGTTATGAGCCACTCAAACATCACTGCATCATCATTTAAAGATATCATTTTTTCATGATGGTAGCTGAAATTTATATGGGTGTTATTATCAACAGATACTGAATGATAATTTTGGGGCGTAATGCTTAAAGTACCTGATTGGATACCTTTAAAGGCGGCCCCATCTCTTACTTTGAAACCGTATTGAAGGCCATATAGGTAGTTGGCACCACTAATGGTAATGGGTACTGACACCGTCTCTCCAGCTCTAACATATTTGTTTTCAAAGATTAGATGCGTCTCTACACTTCTACTTTCTGTATTGTTTTCTTGGGCATTGACGCTGGCACTATTGTTGACGTCACCTATTTTTATACCTTTGAAATTGAAGTTAAACTCAGCATTCGGTAAGGCTCTAAAGTCCGCTACCGTTGGCCACAACCAAGGATTTTGGAGAGATTCTTGATTATCAATTACAAATTTCCATGAGTCATTTTTGTCAAACTTAGTGGTGACTCCTAAGATAAGTTTTCTTAGTTCTGTCAAGTCAGCCGCTGTCACTCTTTTATCATTACTTACATCTGCCGCAACTAGTTGAAGTGGACTATTGAACTCTTGGATACCTAATATATGTCTTTGAATCAGAACGAGATCTAAAGTAGAGACACCATTCATCCAGTCACCTTCCTTAAATGGGGTAAGATTGTATGACACTTCATTGACAAAACTTTCTGATTGATAGATACCATTAATATCCGTTTTAATTACCTGTGTCTCAGAAGATATCTCATTTTCTATTAATAAATCTATATTGGGCATCGGTGTATTGTCACGCATCACAGTACCAGAAATAAAAGCTGGGCGCGAGCGTCCACAATTGTCAGCATTGTCTTGAATATTGATACGAACAGTACAAAAATCATTATTACCTGCAGCATCCCATACATAGATGCTCAATTCTCTTTGTCCTATGTCATCACAATTGAAGCTTAAAGCTGATGAGTTTTCAGCTGGAACCCACAATTCTGCATTTCCGCTGAGGTATTCAGCTTCTGTGGCCTCGATAGATCTATTGCCTTGTATTTTGTAAAAATGTCTTCTATTCCAGGCCACTGGGGCATTAGGACCAAAAGTGAATCTTAATGTGCCAGAACAATTGTCTTGCGCACCACGATTATAATCCTTGGCCCAAATAGCTACTTGATTAGATGATGGCATCAATACTGTGGTCAGCTCAGTGATACAATATGGCGTGGGTTTTTTGATGTCACGTACATTGATGAGTTGGATACACGTATTTGAATTTTTACACTTGTCGGTTACCGTCCAGCGCACTTCATGGATTCCCACACTCAGGACTTCACTGAATTCTCTCGAGTTTTTATGGGTGCCGCCATTGACAATATAAGAATAACTCAAATCTTCTGCTGGAGTACAAGAGTCTGTTCCGTTACCCATGAAAGTCACCCTTTTACTACATCCATCAATGACATCTTCGGTGATGGGCGAACATATAGGTGTAGGCCGCTCTGTATCAATGACTTTAATGACTTGCTGATGTGTTTTAATTGTGGATGGATTACTGATATCATATGTACACCAATCGATAGCTGACCAATGACGCACTATTTTGAAACAAGCATCATCCACATCTTCAAAAACTTGATCTTTATAAGAAACAGCCACTTGACTACATCCTATACTTTCCCATGTAGGGAAGCCACCAGTGATATAATTGTGTGGTCCGAAATCTTGTGCTTCCTGACATTTATTGATTAATAGTTTATTTTCAGGAAAAACAATACTATTCAAGTTAAATGGTGTTAAATTTCTCACGTTGATGATTTGCACTCTAGATACGACGACTCTTCCTGAAGATTTTTCTTTTACTCTCCATGTTCTTCTTATGGTTCTCTCACCACAATCTCCTTCACTTGTCACATCTACAAAGTCCAACTCATAGACATCACACGGCGATACAAAAGAAGCCATAGAATTCAATGCAGTCGGTGACGTACCCGCTTCGCAATCTACTGTGATGTTATTGGGTACTGACAGTGTTGGTAAAACTTTTTGTTGCACGTCCACTTCTACCATACATGTATTCATATTGCCTGAGGCATCGATGACAAGGAGTTCGACTTGTTGATTATTATCCGTTTGGTCTAGACAGCAAAATTCTACAAAATCATAGAATCTAACGCCATTAAACGTAGTGATAAGTTTAGCATCTGGACTTAATGGACAATTATTTTTCATACGTCGTATAGCCAGTGTGACATCAGAACAATTATCATGCGAGCCATCGTCTATAGATGGCGCAAACAATCGGGCATCACCTGTTGCACTCAAACTTACTACCGTATTTTGGTCACAAATAGGGGTGGGTTTGATATTGTCTTGTACTTCTACAGCTGAATAACAATAGGCAATATTGTCACAAGCATCCACTACAGTGTATCGTATCCACGTGCGACCAAAAGGTAGGTCTGCGATGGTATATACACCATTATTTATGGAAACGTTGTCTGTAATGTAATTAGCATTAGTAGGTGCAGACGATTCGCCGTTTCCTACTAAGTAGGCTACACTCCATGTAGTGGTATTACAATCAGTGACGATAGGCGCGGGCACTACAAAATCAGCCGTACATCTAAAGTGTGTGGCCATCAATTGATGCACTACATTGGATTGGCAATTGATGGAGGGCGCTATATTATCTACTACCGCAATGAGTTGAGTGTGTTTTCTTATTTCGCCTGAGCACCAATCTAAAACTGTCCATTCTCTTGCGACTTTAAAAGTATTGCCACAGAGCGGTATAGAGACATCTGAGTAGGTGACATTGACTTTGCAGAAATGTTTAGATTCTAAAGCGTTTGGATTACCAATGGCTATAGAAGTTATTGGGAAGCCTCCTATAGATGGTAAACCAGATTCAGAAAGATCTGGATAACCATTCCTATTAGTATCCCACCTTGGCGAATTGGTACATGAAAATTCTCTTTGAGCTGGCCAAACTGTATTTTGGATATTGACAGGTGTATAAAAAACTCTAAATGTACAAGGTGCAGATAGGTTACCATATTTATCTTGTGCTATATATGTCAGAGTTCGCACTGCGCTGTATCCACTAGCATCAGTACAGTCCAATTCTTGTAAGACATTGCTAACTAATCTTATTGTAGTATTTAGGTCACAAGCATCTCGAAATGAAGGTATGGGTGGAAAGAAGGCTGCATTAGCACAGCTGACAGTATAGTCTATGGGGCATGTGATCATTGGTGGGAGTTTGTCCTCTATATTTACCTTACCCCAGCATGAGTTGCCAGTGACTATATCTACAGCATGTATTGTGAACATTTGACCAATGTGAGAACTGTTCAAGGGCATGTTGACAAATTGGCCTAATTGATTTTCAGCCCTTATCTCTATGCGGCTCGATGTTCTTGTATTTTGTAGAATCATGTCTGGAGTTATCACGACTTCACACGCGTCATCCACAGATACATTAACTATATCAATACAGACCAAAACAGGTTCATCTTCTAAGTCTAGCATAGCCGCTGATGAAAAAGTAGCACAACTTTGGTCACTATTAGATGCATCGAATACCAAAACTCTAAACTGGTTTCTGTCCATGTCAGAAGTAATTGTACTCATACAATATTCTGGCCCTACTGCGCCACCTATATCCACAAAAGTACCATTTCTATTTATTTGCCATTGATATTCTAAAGGTATTTGAAGGCTATTGTCTATTTCTATAGAAATGCATACATCTTCTTGACCTTCCACTACTTCTATTCTTGAATCCAAATTAGTAGTGATAACAGGAGTTAGTGTAAAATCAAAAGCTAATGTCGAAATTGCGGTACAGCCATCATTGTCTATCAGTCGACCAAAAATCTCAACCTCTTGATTAGCAAAAACCCTTAGATTTCCTTGACCATCAATGATTCCAGACCTCCTGTTTCTTCCTCCATTTCCTGGCACAAATATGATATTATTTGATATAGGATTTCTACCTTCCACTGCATCAAGGTAGGTAGCATGTACGGTTTCAAGTTGCACATCAGGTTCGTTTTCTGGAATAAACTCGTCTCTCAAACTTGATATGGATATTCCATTGGAGACTGCGGTAGGGGTAGTACACTGAGTTGAACTTCTTTCTATACCTCGCAATTGGCAAATACCAACTATAGCAAAATCTTTTTTATCCTCATCATTGGGGTCATCAGGACTATCACATTCTTCAGGAAATGCCATCTCATTCGCTTCATCGCAAATCTCATCATCTATTTCCGTACTTTCACAGGTTACGCAAGATGGGATAAAATCATCTCTATCTATAGGGTCATCTTTTACTCTTCCATTGACTATAGACTCTGTAGAAGAAATTTCTGCCCAATTTATCATAAAGTTGGATGTAGTGTTGTCTCTAATTCTTAAGACTATTTTTACCGTTTGTGTTGTAAATGATGGTAAAGATTCAATAATGATATTTTGATTGTTATCTGAATCAGTCATCCATTCAGTGTTGTTTCCTGTGATTGACGTTGTATTGTCACTCATCCTATATTCCATATTTTCATCGAGCATGTCTGTGATATTGACATTTTGGGCGTCTACAGTACCTTGGTTAAATACCTCTATAGTGAAGGTGACAGAATCACCTGGATAATATTGTTTAGTGGGGTCCGCTACTCTCTTTCTTAATGCTAAATCAAAACATGAAGACACTGTGACAGTAGATGTCGCCGAACTCATGCAATTATTGTCATCAGTGACTATCAATTGTAACGTGACCGTACCAGGTTTTAAACACCAAGTTGTAAATGTGGCTGTTGCATTATTGATGTTTGTGAGGTTAGTATCTACAGCCATTGTGGTACCAGGGTCTAGCAATGACCATTCGTACATGTAATTTCCTACACCACCTGATGGATTGGCGGATATTGATGTATCAAAGTCTAAGCACACTTCTACAGGATTGATATTCGGTATTATCATATTGGGCTGAGTAACTAAAACTTGACATACCGTACTACAATCATTGGCATCAGTCACTGTCAAGCTATACATTCCTGCACTCAAACTCATTATAGTAGATGATGCATCAAAGGTTGGGCCAAATTCTTGACCATTGGACCATCTATATCTATAAGGCAATGTACCACCTGTGACCGTAGCTGTTGCAGTACCATCACCACTATTGAAACAGCTCAAAGGACCACTCGTAATATTACAGTTTAAAGGTGCGGGCTGTCTTATTGTAAATTCACAACTATCAATACACCCATTCCCATCTCTTACATATATTTTGAAGTCACGTGATAAGACGTCTGGGTCATTGCTTACGCCTAAATTTGTGAGTACATTAGAAGGAGAATAAACTCCAGAGATATTATCTAGACTAAATGAAACAGGTAATGTTGCATCAGGTCTAACAGAAATCGTTCTTTGAATATTAAAGTCACCAAAGCAAAAGGTTGTTGTGTCTCTTGGAGAACAATTAATTTCAATATCTGGATAAGAGTTAATGACTACCGTGTCTGTTATCGAACATCGCAATCCGTCTGAATTCAATTCAGGAGTTGTGACAGTAATAAAAAATGAATCGGCAGGCAGATTGGATTGTTGTCTGCCTTCGAGCATGACATTTGTGCTATTACCCAGCCAAATAAATGAATAGTCTGAGTAATCTACTTCACCTTCTACAGTCAAATTTACTTGGGCACTACTCACACCAAAACAGGTAATATCTGAAATTACTTCTGAATTGACGAGAGGTAAACTTAAGACTTCAATGGGTTTTGAAGCTCTATTCCTACATTCATTATCTTGAACCACTTCCACAGTGTATGTGCCTGAAATTAAGGTTTCAGGTAGTATCAGCTGATCACTTTGACTCAAAAGAGAATCTGGCAAGCCTGGACGCTGAAGAAGCCATCGGTATGATAACTCTTGAGATCCGTCTGTGGCATTTGATGTTTGGTTTACTATGATTTCGGATTTAGCACAAAGTTGCAAGGCTTCACTGTCTATTGTTATCTCTGGTGCTGTGAGAACTCTAATAGTGGTTTCAGCAGTTTTATTACACTCCAATCCCGAAAGATTGCTCTGAGAATAATGATAAGTAAATGTATAAGGTGTGTTAACGCTGAGGGTGCTTGGGTCAAGGATAAAAATTCTATTAGTACCTACATCATAAAAGCTTGTAGCATTGATCACTCCTGTCATTGTTCCTCCTCTTGGATTGGCTCTCAGTTCAAAAATATCATCGTTATTACAAATGGGTAAATTTTGGGGTCTAAACTGCGGATTAAGTGCTTGGACATCAAAAAGTGCTTCAAATGTTTGGCCATCTACATTGTATTCTATGACATAGTTACCACTTCCATTTAATGGATTGAAATAAAATTTACCATCCATATCAGGGCCTATCAATCTAGATGGTTCAGGCACCAATGAGTCAAGAGTCACCAATCTAAAAACAGAATATTCACCATTAGTTGGTAGTGGTGTAGGTATCTGCGAACAAGAGATAGGTATTAGTTCTACAGGATCCCCATTATCACAAGCTTCTGAATTTTCTAAGCAATACTGAAGAGCGTTGGCCGCTAAAATTAAGTTATTGGTACTTATAGACTGAGCGCCCATTTTAAAATTGGCATAAATCACATTATTATTATCATATTCTAAGTTTTCTAAGACATCATTGCTTATAATCTCTTGCATCTGACTATCATAATAAAATTCAACATCCAAAAGAGACCCCATGAGACCATCTCCATCTATGTCCCCATCATTAGGGTTGAGGGCTTTTTTTACATTGTAGATGTATTTTCCGTTACCCATACTTTTTTCTGCCTTTAATATACCATCTTTGGGTTCGATGGATGTGGCTTGGTCAAAATGAAGATTAAAGGGTGTCGTCGCTTTACAGCCATTACTATCTGTTACTTTTACATCAATCGTTTGATTATTATTATATTGTATGACGTCATTGGATATCTGCGTGATATCTCCTATCCAATGGATATTGTAAGGAGGTTTTCCGCCATTTATATTGATCTTGGCATAATGTGTTGATTCTATATCATATTGGTTTAATATCATACTCACGGGCTGAGGAGCATCAACTATTAAGTTTTGATGGGTAATACACCCATTGTTACTTCTAAGCTCTATTTTATATTTTCCGGCCTCTAGATTATCTTTATAGTTAGCTTTATCACCGTTTTCCCAAAACATTTCTAACGAGCCTGATGCATCAAGAGTTATTTTTCCATCATGGGATTGCGCACAAGAAGTAGGCTCAACATCCACCGTAAATGGAGGCAAAACCCTTTGTATTTCAGATTTTTGGGTGTAGCATTGGTTTTTTTGGCAGTGATATTCAACTAAGTATCGTGTATTTTCGATTATTGAAATTGGGAATACCTCAGACCAAAACCCTTTATCATCAAAGTGGATGTATTTTTCCACCAATAAATGATTGTCACGGAATATGCGTACCCATCCTTCATCAGAGGGAGTACTGTATTCTTTGTTTAAAATGTAAACACCAAATTCCGAATTGGTATTTTTTTCAACACAGTCATCAAAGTTTATTCCTATTACCGGTTTACATTCACAATTATTTTGTGAAATCCCTTCTATCGATAAGGAAAAAACAATTAAGCAAATTAATGCTAATTGATTGAAAAATAAATTGTTATACATAATATTTGAGGTTTCTAGACTAAAAATTGTGAAAAAAAATAATTTCACTATTGGGGATACTCCAAATTTTATGCCAAATATTATAAATGATTGTAATGTAAAAAATAACTTTCAACGTTTAGTCTTACCCCACATTATAACCCAACTCATATATTTAAAAAGGCACACGTTTATAGTACCTTATATGGAGTATGTCATTAACTCCTATCATGATAATTTTCGAGATAAGATTATCTTTTAGGGCTAATTTTTTTAAAAAAAGAATGATAAAAATAGGATTATTCTACGAGAAGAATTCATAAGCCCTTCAATGTGGCAGTAGCTTATTTATGTGGCTTAGCGGACAGAATTATTTCTTCTTTTTGAATATATTTATTCTATTGATAAATTTTTCTTTATTTTTAGTCTTTTTAATAAAAACATATTTTAAAGATATACCTGAATTGGCGTAGAAGCGCTGTCTACTAGAATAATTGCTGATAGAGACCATAGGCATGTAGTCAGCTGATATATTGAGGTGACCTAATGTCATTTCTGCACCTATAGTAAAAGCTAAATGTGTATTATGAATCTTACTAGCCGGCGCATCTGCAAAACTATTGTGCGTAATTCTATGTGCTGCACCGCCACCTAAAAAGAAGTTGAATCTCTTAGTGAGAAGTGGATAATGTTGCCTAGCTGTTAGGGATATCATTTCATTACCAGCAAAAGTACCTGACTGATATATGGCATCTAAAGTCGTTTTATTGGCTATTCTTTGAGATACTGTCAATCCAAAGTCATCTCCGAGTCTTATGCCTCCTATGGTGTTATACATCTGAGAACTTATATGAGTTAGATTCATAGACAAAAAAAGCACTAAAAGGATTGTTGTTCTCATGATTTTATATTTTAATGTCATAAAGACGCTATTATTTTGATTTTAGTATCACAGATAAGAAATATTTAACTTAATCAAAAAGTTTAAATTTGGTTTTTTAATCCCTTAATTATGTCTCATTATTTGAATAAAAATAACGAAATGTATCCCACGATATTATTTTTTAATTATTTTAATTATTTTTTTAATTTTTTTTTGCAGATAAATTTCATTTTTATACCTTTACGTCATGGATATCTCACTTAAAATACCATACATCACCGAAGAGGATTTTATCAAAGCCTGTATTGATAATCAACAATGGGCTCTAAAATCGTTGTATGAAGAGTATTATCCCGTCATGATGAACGTAGCTATGAGATATGCCAACACTCAAGATGACGCCATGGACATCATTCACGAAAGTTTTATCAAAGTCTTTAGAAATTTATTCAGGTACAATCAAGGAACATCTCTTAATGCTTGGATAAAAACTATAGTCGTCAATACATGTATAGATTTTTATCGCAAAGATAGCAAAAAAAGAACTGAGGACATAGAGGAAGCGCAGAGTATCTCTAGTCATTTTCCTCAAGCCTTAGACGACATAGGGGCAGAAGAAATTTTGAAGGCGCTTCAAAAACTAACCCCATCTTATAGATCGGTATTTAACCTTTATGTGATAGAAGGGTATTCTCACAAAGAAATTTCAGAGATGCTCAATATCAATGAAAGTACCTGCCGGTCTAATCTTGTGAAAGCCAGACATAAACTTAAAGAATATCTAATGGAAAGAGAAAATTATTTAAAAAAATAGTAATTCTTATTTCTTTTTGTATTCTTATTTATTTTTTTAGCAGCGAAATGATTTTTTTTACGTTTCTTTAGTATTAGATTTTAATGATTTGTAATGAGTAAACCCAGTTTTGATGACGTTGTTAAAAATAAGATTAAAGACCTTCCAATGCCTAATGAAGTGGATGGTGCCTGGGACTTGTTCAAGGAAAAACTAGAAAATGAAATAAATTTGCAGCCTAAAGGAGACGAGTATTTTGATAATATAATAAAATCGAAAGTCTTCAATGCTACCTATACAGCCCATTCATCTGCTTGGTCCAAGTTTTTAGATTATAAATTTTACAGCGTTGATAGATATAGGAATATTGTCCGCATTAAAATAATGGAAGTGGCCGCTGTCCTCCTTTTGTTATTGACTTTCGTTCAGTGGTTTGAAAATTATCAAATCCATAATGCGCTGCCTGAGTACATACCCACACCTTTAGTTAGTGATGCACCACCTATGGCTTCTTTAAATAGGCTAGAACATAACGCACATATGCTGTCTTCAGACCCATTGCTTGCTATTCATCCTAGTCAACTTAAATTTGACTCTAATGCCATTGATGAATCTATGGATCAAGTTTCTGATATTGAAGATATTCGCCAAAATGCCCTAGTAGCATCGTTACAGCCCTTATCTCTCCGTCCGATAGTACCATCTGATGATAGGTCATACAGGTTTCACTCTGCCAATGATAAAGAAATACAACATAATGGGTTACAGCCATCCGATATTTTTAATATAGATGTTACTTCACAGCTAAAAGATGGAAATAATATGGACTATGTGGATGACACTAATACGCAACATCTTTTATGGACAGGTGCACCATTACACTCAGAATTTCCATTGATTATGCCCATGAATATAGATCTTGAAGATAAGTCTAAAAGATGGGCTATTTCTGGTTATTTTTCTTCAGATTTTAACCTCATTAATACCCCTTTTGACAAAATTTATTCATTGGCCTCGTATCAAAGAGAGTTCATTAATAGTAGTTATGGTTTAAGTCTCTCACATAAACTAGGTGCGGTAGAATACCAAGTTGATTTAGCTTATGCTAAGAGAAATTATGAACCTAAAAAATTTAGGGAATCTTTTGGAGCCAAAGAAACTCATTATTATGAAAAAAGTCTTGATAGGATATCTTTTGATATTATGAGTTCTTCCATCTTTGCCAAATACCATTTTATCAATAAAAAATCATGGTCTACTTACATTACCACAATGGCTTCTGTAAATCTAATAATGCAATCTGATTATGACATATCTGAAATAGTTGTACTAGGTCGGCCTTCATCTGAGAGGTTTTTGCCTGAACAGCCTCGCCTCGACCAAAAGCCATTTAACAATGGAGTCATTAGGGATAGATCTTTGAATGAAAATTTCTTTGTCTCAGCGGGAGTAGGTTTTGGTATCGAAAAATCTATTTCTAATGAGGTCTCTTTATTTGTAGAGTCTTCTCATCAGCGGCACCTTTTTAGCGCCGATATAGGTATAGGTCCCAATAAAGACAGAATCCATACTTCCTCCATGAAAATAGGGTTGAAAACTTGGCTGAATTAAAATATTTTTAGTCAAAGGCTTTTTTAGCTTAATTTTATTTTTTAAACATTTGAACCTATTTTAGAATTATATTACCAAAATAATATTTTTTCTATGCCTATATTGATACTTTTTCTTATGTTATCTATGAATGTGCAGGCTAATGATTTAAAATCTGCTGACGCGTATCTTGAAAAAGGTGATTATAAAATAGCATACGACATATATAAGAATATAGAAATGACAGGTCAAGCCAATGCAGAGATGTATAAAAATATGGCTATGATTATGAATACAGAGGGAAAATTGGGTTGGACTGTGTTATATTTAGAAAAAGCGCTGAAACTTGATCCAAAAGATGACAAAACTATTCGACTTTTGGAAAACATCAAAAGTGATGCGGGTATTCCTAAAGAGCTAAAGTCGGCCAACCTCAGCGCTAAATTATTAGAAATATTCTTGGGCATAGCCAAGGGTACTTGGTGGTCTATGTCCTTAGCTACTGTTCTCTTTTTGGGTTATTTCGTCTGGACCAAGTCTCCCTATTTCAAGCTGTCACAAAAAGACTATTATATTATAGGGTTAGTGTCTTTTTTTGTGGTGTTCATGACTATCATGGGTTTTATAAATCACCATTTTCTGACAAACACTTATATCATTGTACAAGATACACCTTTAAACTTATCTCCTGATTTTGACAGTTCTGCATCCATAGAATTGACAGAAGGATCTAAAGTCAAACTCGTCAGCACATTGGACAATTGGATTAAAGTCAAAGATTTTTATGGTGATGAAGGTTGGATATTATTGGACAAAGCATCTAAGATTTAAGCTGCTCAAATAGTTGAACTGTTTCTCTGGCTTGCTTCACATCATGAACTCTGAGGATATCACTTCCTTTCATCAAAGCGACCATATTTAAGGCTGTGGTTCCATTAATGGCTTCATCAGGAGAGGTGTCAAGTGTCTTCCATATCATAGACTTACGAGATAGACCAGCCAATAAAGGAAGATCTAAAATCTTAAAAATTTCAAAATGATTTAAAACTTCAAAGTTATGTTTCAATGTTTTGCCAAATCCAAAGCCCGGATCAATGATGATATCTTTGATACCATGATTTTGAGCCTCCCGCACACGGTCTTTTAAAAAAGCCAAAACTTCCATCACCACATTATTATATTGTGGCTGATCTTGCATTGTCTTGGGTAGTCCTTGCATGTGCATTATAATATAAGGTGTATCGTAGGTTGCCACAGTTGACATCATTGACGCATCGTAGGTACCGCCACTGATATCATTTATAATATGTGCCCCCACATCTAGGCATTTTTTAGCTACTTCACTATGGACTGTATCGATAGAAAGTATGATGTCGGGATACTCTTTTAGTATCGCTTCTACAGCGGGCACCAAAGTGTTTTTTTCTGTCTCAGCATGGGATATTTCACTACCCGGTTTACTGGACATCGCCCCTAAATCTAGTATATCGACACCTTCATGGATCATTTTTTGGGTATAAGCCAGAAGGGCATCGATGCTTTGAACTCTAGAGCCTGCATAAAATGAATCTGAAGTGATATTAATGATACCCATGACCAATGGCTTGTCCAAATGAAGTATTTGACCTCTGCAGTTTATAGATTGTTGGGATTTTGACATATACTTATTGAATAATTTTATTGAAAACACGTTTTAATAGGATATTGTTTGATAGATAAAAACAAGAATTCATGCAAAAACAATTGGATGCCCAATATTGGGATGATAGGCACAAAGATAAAAATACCCCATGGTGTTTAGGTGAGGTATCGCCACCATTAAAGAACTATTTTGACCAATTGGAGGATAAATCTAAATCCATTCTAATACCAGGAGCAGGCCACCACTATGAAGCCCAATATTTAATGGACTGTGGTTTTACAGATGTGACTATATGTGACATTTCTTCCTCGGCCATAGAAAACATTAAATCTATATTGGGTACGCCGCCGGCAATAAAGTATTTAAATAGAGATTTTTTTGCTATCGAGGATAAATATGATCTCATTATAGAGCAGACATTTTTTTGTGCTATCGACCCGGCACTCCGAGAAAGGCTTTTAGCAAAAATATCACAAATATTGAAACCTAACGGCAAATGGGTAGGTATTTTATTTGCATCTGAGTTTCAAAAACCAGGTCCTCCTTTTGGAGGTTCTTTAATGAAATACAAAGAATTAATTGGTAAATATTTAAGTATAAATAATATCTCTATGTGTTATAATTCTGTTTTGCCTAGACGGGGCAATGAACTGTTTATGATTTGTCAAAATATTAAATGTTAAGAAATTTTAACGTTTTAAATTTGGGTAGAAAAAATATTCATTATATCTTGCACCTGATTTTGCAAAAAAGGATTCGTAAAAAGGGTTTTTTACATTAAATTCTGAGAAATCACAACGGTCAAATAACATTATTTTAAGTACAAAAGAAAGAAATATGATTCAGCTGAAAAAGCGTTTTATAGATATATCATTGTCCATTATATTAGCAGCGGTTATCATTTTTGGATACCAAAATGAAGTAACAAAAAAAGAAGAAGCCCCATCTTATACCTCCTCAGAAGTGTCCGCCGAAAATTTTTACGGTTATAGTTTAGATTCCTTTTATATAGAAAATAGAAAAATAGTCAAAAACGATGTTTTTGGTAGTATTTTTGCCACCTTGGGATTAAATGCAAACACAATTATGCTCTTAGAGCATGAGTCAAAAAATGTCTTCAATATGAGAAGCATTAAAGTGGGTGCTGACTATCATATAATTAAAAAAGATGAATGCGCTGAGGCACCTATAGCATTGATTTATCAGCCTGATGTCTATAGTTATATAGTATATGATTTTTCAGGTCCTGAGCCTAGAGTAGAGAAAAAGGAAAAAGAAGTGACCTTATGTGAGGAATATATAGAAGGTAAAATCGAGGGGTCTCTGTGGAAAGCACTTGAAAAAGAAGGTGTTTCTCCAGCTATGATAGACAAGATGGAAGAAGCCTTATCAAGTTCAGTAGACTTTTATCACGCTCAAAAAGGAGATGAGTTTAAGTTGCTCTTCGAAAAGAAGTACATTGACGGTGAGATGGTAGGTTTAGGTCGTTTGATTGTAGCGAATTATATTAATAATGAAGGTTCTCATTATTCGCTTTTGTATGAGAGTGAAAAAGGCGAAGGCTATTATGATACTGAAGGACGCTCAGCTAAGAAGTCATTTTTACAAGCGCCAGTCAAATTTAGTAGAATATCTTCCAACTTTAATTTAAGAAGATTTCATCCCGTAAAGAAACAAGTCATAGCACATCTTGGCACGGATTATGCGGCACCTTATGGGACGCCTATACATTCTGTGGCAGATGGTACCATTGTGGCAGCCACTTATACCAAGAATAACGGCTATTTTGTGAAGGTCAAGCATGATAATGTATATCAGACACAGTACCTACACATGTCAAGATTTGCCAAAGGTATCAAACCAGGTGTGCATGTAAAACAAGGTCAAACGATAGGATATGTGGGTGCTACGGGTCTGGCTACAGGTCCACATGTATGCTACAGATTTTGGAAAAATGGTAAGCAGGTCAATCACCTGAGGGAAAAATTGCCGTCTACCAAAAAGATGGATGCTGCAGAATTGCCTAAGTTTTTTGAGTATAAAGATGATATGTTAGACAAAGTTGAGAATTTAAGCCAATTTCATAAGGCTACCAAAAATGGTCATTCGAGTGAATACTCTCAAATGGTACCTTAACAAGATAATCATCCATTCAGAAGTCTCATGACCTCTATAGGCAAAAACAACTTTTTCGATGTGGTCAAAACTCAAAAGCACAAGGTCTAATAACTGAGTAGGTTTTGTTTATTTTATAGGTGATTTTTTGGGAATATACTTCCTATCTACCCACTCAATACACCACCTTTTATGCTTTTTACACAACTATTATATTGATTTTGTCTTTGTATACTTAGACATGTCTTTTAGCACCCATCTAGCTTAGGAGGCGTATGACTCTTTTTTATTCATTTACAAATTACAAAAAAATCATGTCAACAATCAATAATTTGCACACAATTGATAATATAGAACTTGTACTCTTAAAGCCAGAAGATTATGATGATATTAAAAATGTGATGCTAGCCGCTTACCCCAATATGGCAGATACCTATTGGAAACCTTTTCATATTAATACACTTATTGAAAAATTTCCAGAGGGACAGGTTGGGATAAAGATAGACGGTGAACTGGCGGGGTGTGCACTTTCTATCATTGTGGATTATGAAAAGTTTGACCATATTCACACCTATAAAGATATCACAGGCAATTATAAATTTGAAACCCATAATGCTCTCGGAGATATTTTATATGGCATAGATGTCTTTATCAGCCCCAAGTTTAGGGGGTTGAGATTGGGACGTCGATTATATGATTATAGAAAGGAACTTTGCGAAAGCCTCAATTTGAGAGGCATCGTTTTCGGTGGGAGAATTCCTAATTTCCATCAATACGCCCAAGATATGTCACCTAAACAGTACATAGAAAAAGTGCGCAATAGGGAGATTCATGATCCTGTATTAAACTTTCAACTGTCCAATGATTTTTCTCCAGCACGTATTATTCAAGGTTATTTAGAAGGAGATAAGGAGTCTAAAGAATACGCTGTGCTACTTGAATGGAAAAATGTCTATTATGAAAAAAATTATTCTGTAGTAGAATCTTACAAATCCGTCATCAGGTTAGGATTGGTACAGTGGCAGATGCGGCTTTATAAAAACTTTGATGATCTCATGCAGCAGGTCGAATTTTTTGTTGATGCGGTATCAGCATATAGGGCAGATTTTGCACTTTTCCCTGAGTTTTTTAATGCGCCGTTGATGTCAGAGTACAATCATTTGTCAGAGGCTGATGCCATTAGAAAATTGGCGGGTTACACAGAGAGGATAAAAAATAAGTTTTCTGAATTGGCCATTTCCTATAATATCAATATTATTACAGGAAGTATGCCGGAGATGGTGGGAGAGAGCCTCTACAATGTAGGCTACCTTTGTAAAAGAGATGGGGGCATCGAGAGATTTGAAAAGATACACATCACACCTGACGAGTCGAAAGTATGGGGGCTTAAAGGCGGAAATGAGATCAAGACGTTTGAAACAGACTGTGGTCGTGTAGGTATTTTGATTTGTTATGATGTAGAGTTTCCCGAATTGAGCAGACTATTGGCTGATGAAGGGATGGATATCTTGTTCGTACCTTTTTTGACAGATACCCAAAATGGGTACTCGCGAGTGCGCAATTGTGCCCAAGCCCGTGCTGTAGAAAACGAATGTTACGTAGCTATAGCTGGAAGCGTGGGCAATCTTCCGAAGGTTCAGAATATGGACATTCAGTATGCGCAATCTATGGTATTTACGCCATGTGATTTTGCCTTTCCGACCAATGGTATCAAGGCAGAAGCTACGACTAATACTGAAATGATATTGATTGCTGATGTGGATGTAGATTTACTTAGAGAACTCAATCAGTTTGGGAGCGTCCGCAATCTTAAAGATAGAAGGAAGGATATATACAATGTGTCTAGGACTCGAAAGACAGAATAGGGTATAGATCAATGTAGTGAAAGGTGCCCACTTGGAGCAAACCTTAAAGATTTATAAGGATACCATGATGCTACAATGGCAAAATGTGGAGCAATACATCCTACAAAGCAAATGTCGTAAAGTCAAAACGCTCTCTTTACCTATGGTCCCAAAACCTTATGGATCAGCTGTGTGGAAGATACACATGAGATCGGAGTAGAAGCTCTGATGGGTTGTACCAGTGGTCGAGCTGTCCCTTGTGAGGGTAGATTTTTTGGATATAGATTTTTGTAAGGTAGATTTTGGTGGGTAGAATTTATTTTTAGTAAATGCTAACGTCCAAAATCATCTTGTATTCTAGTAATGTCGTTTTCATCGGATGGATGGGAGGTATCTGTATGTTGCCATATTTCGGCTATGATGCCCCACTCATTTAGCCCTACGAGGCGATGTCTTTCTCCTTGACGCAAAGTAAGGGTTTTATTTAGCTCCATGATTTGTTTATCTCCTTCTTGGTCTGTATCGCTTTTATTGTAGGCGGCCTTCCCTTCTATGAGTTTCCATATTTCTGACCTCCGATGGTGATACTGCCATGATAGTCTTTGTTCTGGAGCTACACACAATATTTTGGGACTCAATGATAGATTAGAAGATGACAGCTCGTCCACCAATTCGGGATAAAACTGAAGGATAAACTTTTGAGTATCCATAGGGTCTATCACAAAAAATCCGCCCCAAGGACGGTTTATGTCATAAGACAGTATGCGAAAACCTAAATCTAAAAGCTTTTTGTGCATAAATTTTATTTTCACTGGCCATAGGCTTTCTTTTTCTGATTTAGTACCAATTTTCATTTGTTAAATTTTTATAGACTTCTTTAATACCTTCTTCTAAATCAATTTTAGCACTCCATCCCAAATTATGCAGTAGGGATATATCCATCAGTTTGCGGGGTGTGCCGTCAGGTTTTGAAAGGTCATTGACTATCTGACCCTTAAAATTTACAATTTCTTTGATCATGATGGCGAGGTCTGCTATACTCAAGTCTTTGCCTGTACCTACATTGATAGGGCCACTGTCATTATAATTTTGCATCAAGTAGAGACAAGCATCAGCTAAATCATCTACGTGCAAGAATTCTCTTTTGGGCGAGCCAGTACCCCACATTATTACTTCAGAATGATTCTCTTTTTTTGCAGTGTGAAATTTTCTAATTAAAGCGGGTAGTACATGGGAAGACTGCAAGTCATAATTGTCATTAGGACCATATAGATTGGTAGGCATAGCGCTGATGAAATTACATCCATACTGTGACCGATAGGCATCACACATTTTTATACCAGATATTTTGGCAATAGCATAGGGTTCATTAGTGGGTTCTAGTAGTCCTGTCAATAAAGCATCTTCTCTTAGGGGTTGAGGAGCCATTTTAGGATAAATGCAAGAAGAACCCAAAAACAACAATTTTTTGACATCATTAAGGTAGGCATGATGAATCACATTGCTCTGAATCATCAGATTATCATACAAAAACTCAGCTCTATAGGTATTGTTGGCCATTATACCACCTACTTTTGCTGCAGATAGAAAGACGTATTCTGGTTTTTCAGTCTCAAAAAAATCGGTTACAGCGGCTTGATTTCTTAAGTCTAGCTCTTTTGATGTCTTTAATACAAGATTATCATATCCAGCACTTATGAGATGGCGCACTATGGCCGCACCTACCATGCCTCTATGGCCAGCTATATATATCTTACTTTCTTTGTTCATAAAAATAATTCTCTAATTTGTTTGTTATTGACGTCACATT
>DAIPYV010000029.1:0-25628 GCA_036782555.1 Saprospiraceae bacterium | reverse complement strand
ATTCTATCACGCTTAGATATCATTATTTAGGATTCGAATACTTCAATGACCTTATTCATTTTTACCAAATCCGTAAACTTACCTTTGAATCTTGTGGCTTTTACCATATGATTATCTATCCAGTGGTAATTACCACCTCGAGGTTTGCCTACCAAAAGGCCATGGTACTTAAAACCATTTTTTTTCAGCCAGTATTCCGTAATTTCACGATGTTCTTCAGTTCTGGATGTGAAAAAAGTGATGATATGGCCTTCATCATACCATTTATTGCATATAGCCAATGCGTCGGGATAGGGCTCGCAAGTACCCATACGTTCAGGCTCTTCATTAGGTATATCATCGCAAATAGTCCCGTCTATATCTATAAGATAATTCTTAACATGTTTTGGTAAAACTGGACTTAATTTTTCACCTTTTTCGTTTGTTAATTCTTTAAGTTGCATATATAAAAGTTAAAAATTGATATAATTTTCAGGGTTGACGTACTTCCCATCGTACCACATTTCGAAATGAAGATGAGGACCTGTAGAATGTTCCCCCGTATTGCCAATAATAGCAATAGCTTGTCCTGTTTTGACGATATCGCCTGTTTTTACCAATAAGGCAGAATTATGTTTATATACGGAGACGACATTTTTTCTATGTTGTATAAAAATAGAATTTCCGCTATTGACACTGGCTTCTGCATTGATGACCACCCCATCCATTATGGCTTTTATGGGCGTATTATTGGGAGCTAATATATCTACGCCAAAATGTTGAATAGACGGCTGAAACTTAGCGGCCACTTTTCCAGAGACAGGCTGAGAAAACTTTAGAAAATCCAACTCACGGGCCATTTTATTTTCTTGTATCTCGGATTGATTTACTTTGACTGGCTTAGAGGTCGAATAAATATCTTTTGACGAATCATCATTTGATGGATTAGCAGATAACAAATTACTGAGACCGGCTATATAGGTATCATAAGCATTGATTTCTTTTTCTAAATCATCTATTTTTTTCGTTAATTTTACATACTCTTTGTTGCCACTGAGATCACCGTATCCGGGGATAAACTGCTTTACTGGGGTAAATATAATAGAAGAAATAACTAAAATAGCAAAAAGAAATCCGGCTACACTGATTAATGTATAAAAATTAAGTAATGAAAGATTGTAGGAAGCTACCTCTTCAAGATTTTCATCATCTAGAATCAAGACACGATAAGTATCTTTCAATCTGTCCAACAATTTCCTTTTGTTCTGACCTGTTTCAGGCATTAAAATGAAATAATTTTAGGTAAAAATGAAATAATTTCGCACAAAATTAGTTAATAATAGTTGAGAATATCAGGCATTTGTAGATAATTAACAAAATATGTCTGTATATTTGTGGTTTTTTATTCATATTAAATTAAAACGTAATATATTTTGAAGCAGTTTTTTCAAATTTATTTTGTTATCATTGCCTTGATTGTGGGAGGATTATCGTGTACGGTCAAAAAACGCAAAAACGAAACATCCGCTACAGGCAAATTTTATCATAATACGACGTCCTACTACAATGGCTATTGGAATGCCAAGGAAATATTGCGCGAAAGCATGATATTGATGCGCAATGCCAATGTAGATGACTATAATCAGATATTGGAAGTAGAAGACTTTGTGTCCCTCAATAATCCTAAGATTGTCAAAGCCGATATGGATAAAATCATCCAAAAAGTGACCACTGTAGCTCAGCTGCATGAACCTAGTGACTGGGTGGATGATTGTTATGTAATGATGGGTAAGGCCCAATATCTCAAACAAGAATATGAAACCGCAGAGGAAACTTTAGCCTATTTTCAGGAAGATTTTAATCCCAAAAATCCTTATGGACGCAATTATAAATCTAAAAAACCAACGGGTAAGAGGGCCAAAAAAATTAAAGCAGCAGAAAAAAAAGAAAAAGCAGCTGAGAAGAAAAAATTAGCCAAGGAAAAAGAAAGCGCTAAAAAAGAAAAGGATAAAACAAGAGCTCAACAAGCTAAAGAAAAATCTAAAGAAAGAGCTGCAGCCAAAAAAGAAAAAGAAAGGCAGAAAAAAATAGATGCTAAAAACAAAAAGAAAGGCATCAAAAAGGCACCTAAGCCGACCACAAATGTATCAAAGACAGAATCAACAGAAAGCAGTCCGAAAGTAATTCAAAATACTGCTGAGACTAATAATACATCAGAAGATGACGCCTATGTCCCGCCAACACCACCCAAACCCGAGGATGATAAAACCGCATTCAATGAAGGGCTTTTGTGGCTTTCTAAAACATATATTAAAAGAGAAAATTGGTTTGCTGCACAATTGCTTTTAGAAAAGGTCATGAGTAGTGGCGCCATTGAAGATATTAAAAATCAAGTGCCTGCCACATTCGCCAATTTGTATCTCAAGCAAAAAAGATATGATGAGGCCCTTGTGAGTCTCAATGAAGCTATTGAGGTGGAAACAGACAAACAGCTGAAAGCGCGCTATGCTTTCATATCTGGACAGATACATCAGATGAATAACAACTTTGAGCAAGCGTATTCCTCCTATAAAATGTCCAAAAAATGGGCCAGGGACCCTAGAATGGAATTTATGTCAGATCTTGCTATCTCAAAAAGTGGTATCGCCGCAGGAGCCGTTTCGAAAGATAAAGTCATACAAGATTTGCTCAAAATGGCCACTAATGATAAATACATCAATTTTAGAGACCAATTATATTTTACATTGGCTGAGATAGAGATTTCGCTTGACAATGAAAATAAAGCTATAGAATATTTTGCCTTATCAGCTAAAAACAACATCAATGACAACAAATTGAAATCTGAAGCTTACTTTAGAATAGGTGAGCTCAATTATAAAAATGAGAAATACTTAGAGGCCCGCAATTATTATGACTCCACATTAATGGTATTGGCAAAAACAGATCCTAGGTACTCACCTATTAAAAAATATGTTGACAACCTGAAGGATATAGCGAGCAATATAGAATCCATCAAATATCATGATACGCTGCTCTATTTTGCGAGCTTAGAAGGAAAAGTCCAAGAAGAAGCCATAACGCAGTATCTCATTAACAACAAACCCAAGGAAGCAGAACAAACCAAAAGCGGAAACTTGTCATCCCGTAATATTAATTCTAGTTTTGGGATCACCAAAAAGAGTAATTTTTTCGCTTATGACAAAAATGGGGTAGAAAAAGGTATAGAAACCTTCCAAAAACAATGGGGCAGAATAGACTTACAAGATGACTGGCGTCGCAGGATGAAGGCCTCGACCGATGATGTCACTATTGCAGAAAATACTAAGGAGGTTGAAGAAGAAAAGCCTTTAATTAGCAAAGAAGAATACAATAAGTTTTTGCGTGAGGTCCCCACCAATCCTATCAAACGACAAGAGGTCAATGATAAAATCATGAACTCTATGTTTACCTTAGGTAAATTATTTAGAGACAAAGTCAGTAATTACCAAAAATCTGCTGAAACATTAGAAGGCATGCACAAAAGATACGGTGAAACACCGCATGAATTGGATTCTTATTATTATCTGTATTTAGACTTTTTGGATTTGGAAAATCCTACTAAAGCGGCAGAATATAAGAATAGAATCATAAAAAAGTTTCCTGATTCGCAATATGCCATGATACTTCAAGACCCTAACTATCTGGCAAAAATGCAAAAAGAAGGAAGCTCGAGTGCCAAATATTACAAAAAGGTGTATGACATGTTTAATGCTGGTGAACACGAAAAAGTAGTCAACGCGGTCAATCAAGCCCCATCAGTATTGGCCAACGATAATAGTTATGATGCAAAATTGTCACTACTTAAAGCAATGAGTTTAGGCAATACTTTAGGTAGGGAGGCTTATATAAAAGGACTTAATGAAGTCATCTCAGGATATCCAGCCACATCTGAACAGCTCAAAGCTAAAGAGATTCTTCGATTTTTAGGGGGTGACAATACGGCCTTCGCTAATGTCCAAGATGTGGATAAGATATATGCTCATGATCCTGGATCATTGCACTATGTAGCCGTAGTCACTTATGAATGGCCAGAAATAGAAATGATCAATTTTAAAATAGCCATATCTGAATACAACAAGAAAAATTTCAAAACAGAAAGACTACAATTAGGTGATGCCACACTCAATATTCAAGACAATACTCAGGTAATTTTGATAAGAAAATTTGAGAATGAAGAAAAATCAATCAATTACTATAAAAGTGTCATGAAAGATTTAAGTGAGTTTTCTGGTGGAGCAACAAAAGCATTTGATGTTTTACCTATTGGCCAAGCCAATTATCGAAAGATGATAAGTCAGTATTCTTCCACAGCTTATCGTCAGTTTTTCGAACAAACAGTGTTACCTAATCAAACGAAGTAGTAAGTTAAAAAAAAGATATTTTTATAATTGTCGTAAAAATGTTTTAGATTTGCAGCCCGATACTAAACAAAATGAGCAAAAGTAAAACATCCATCATATTTTCTGATTTCTTTACAGAAGGACAATACGCTACAGAAGTCGAGACCATAATGGTCAGCAATAAAGACAGAAAACTCAAAATTGGCGTACCCAAAGAAACTATTTTGAGTGAAAGAAGAGTGTCATTGGTTCCAAATTCTATACGCACTCTCGTAGGTTATGGCTATGAAGTTATAGTAGAGTCAGGAGCTGGACTTAAGTCAAATTTTACAGATTTGAATTATTCTGAAGCTGGAGCAGAGGTGACAAATAGCCGAGAAGAAGTTTTCAAGGCGCAAGTCTTGGTCAAAATAGCACCTCCCACTGTAGAGGAGTTGGACTTGATGCAGTCGGAACAGATACTGATATCACCCTTACAGTTACCTGTTTTGCAAGATGACTATCTGGAAAAAATCAAGTCTAAAAGAATAAATGCCTTTGCTATGGAGTATCTACAGTCAGACGATGGCAACTACCCTATAGTGAAAATAATGAGTGAAATAGCAGGCAGTTGTGCCATTCTCACCGCGGCAGAATATCTTACCAATAATTACGACAACGGCAGAGGCGTCCTACTCGGTGGTATCTCAGGGGTGCCACCCGCCAAAATAGTGATCTTGGGCGCTGGAGTAGTGGCCGAATCAGCGATAAAAGTAGCAATGGGATTAGGTGCATCCATAAGAGTTTTTGATAATGATGTCACCAAGCTCATGAGGTTACAAAATGCTGTAGGTAGACATTTGCATACCTCTAGCATCAATCCGGTTTATCTAGCCTATCAACTAACAAGCGCAGATGTGGTCATAGGAGCCATTCACTCCAAAAACGGCAGGGCTCCTATCTTAGTGACAGAAGATATGGTCGCCAACATGAAGGAAGGTGCTGTGATTATAGATGTGAGTATAGATCAAGGCGGCTGTGTAGAAACGTCAGAAATGACCACACTAGATAAGCCTAGTTTTATAAAACATGGTGTGATACATTATTGTGTACCCAATATTGCTTCAAAAGTAAGTAGAACAGCTTCAGTAGCTGTAAGTAATATTATCACTCCCTTATTACTGAAAATGGGCAGTGCGCATAGTATGGACCAACTCCTTTATGATCACAAAGGTATAAGACATGGTTGCTACGCGTACAAAAGTTTTATAACCAATGAGTACTTGAGTCGTAGATTTGGTATAAAATATACAAGTTTAGAATTATTATTAACCAGTAGTGGATAGCAAAATGGATACAGGAACACTTTTAGTTAAAGTCAATAAATATAAAGAAGTCCTTAACAATACAGAAGAATATCGTGAGGCATGGCATGATCATATCAAGCCTATGTTGGTAAAAAAATTAGAAGAGCTCATTGATATCATCGAAATAGAAAAGGCCGAAATCATCATACGAGACAACATCGTTAATTTAGAATCTGTCTCTTTGGATTTTGGGAGGACGAGTAGTGGCATTTCCGAAAGTATAGAGGATACAGGCGTCCTGCGGACTATGATTAAGTCCAATGGCTCTCTTATCTATCAACAACTTTTTAATGGTAAAATTATGGTCATGATCATGCGCCCATATATAGAAGGTTATGGTGAACCCAAACCGCCCAAACAATTGGAAATACTACGCCCGGATGAACTTAAGGAACCTTTTATTATCAGACACTTGGAATCACTTTTAAGAGACATCACTGAGTGGGAAGATTTTGACGATGACCAACCTGCTAAATCTAACTCTATAGGTTTTAACCCAATAGGGTTTTTAAAAAATGATGGTGAAATAGAATTAGGTTAAGCCCTAATTATATATTAATCTCAAATTATGATTGTGATATTAGCGTCATTTTTAAATACATAAAATATTTATAAAGTTATAATTGTACTATAAAAGTGAATGTATTTATTTATAGATCTTTGATTAAAAAAATAAATATTTAAAAAAAAAGGTAAATTTTATAACTACCTATTAATCAAATGTTTTATCTTTGCGCCTCTTTTCGATAAACGTATTAATTTTTCAAATATGACAACTATAGACATCCAAGGTAATAAAAGAACAGAGTTTGGTAAAAAAGGCTCTAAAATAGACAGAAGAAACGGTTTAGTACCAGCAGTAATGTATGGTGGTGATGATGTTGTGCATTTCGCAGTGACTCCCAAAAGCGTTAAGCACTTGATTTACACGCCCGACTTTAAAATAGCACAGCTTAGCATAGAAGGCAAAGAATATAAAGCTATTTTAAAACATGCTCAATTTGATGCTGTGACTGACCAATTAATTCATCTTGACTTTTTAAAACTTATCGAAAACACACCTATTAAAGTTGAAGTGCCGTTAAGATTTAAAGGTGTTTCTCCAGGTGTAAAAGTGGGAGGTAAACTACTTCAACAAATGAGAAAAATCAAAATCAAAACCACTCCTGAAAAATTGGTAGATGAATTGAATGCTGATATCTCAAAATTAGACTTAGGCCAGTCTTTGAGATTAAGTGAAGTAATACTACCAGATGGTGTAGAGATTATGGCTAAAAACCTACAGACTCCTGTAGCCTTAATAGAAATACCAAGAGCCCTTAAAGCCGCTGCTGCTGCTGCCGCTAAAGAAGACAAAGGTAAAAAGAAAAAGTAATTTGACTTCATGTCGTAAAAATAGAAAGGGGATTCAATTGATTTGAAACCCCTTTTTTGTTTCTATCTCATTTGATTTTCTTTTTTAATCAACCTTTTTCTCAGTTTATTAGTTGAAGCTCTTAGTTAAATATTTTTACTAATGAAATATACACACACTTGTCCTAAATGTAGCAGCAAAACCATCTCAAAAATAGAGGGTGGTGCGTTTAAAGGCAATATGTACAACACTTTGTCTTATGGTATCACTACAATTTATCTCACCCGATATGTCTGTACCTCCTGTGGATTTACAGAAAACTATATCGACGACAAAAAAGACTTGGTCAAAATAGAAAAAAAATTTGGCTCTCTTAGTGATGACGATTATGATTTTGTATGATGCGGTTCGTTGATTGATTCATGCAACAAAAGGAACTGTAGAATACACTTTTGAATCAATTTTAGTTAGCTTGATATAACTTATTAAAGTATTAGAGAACTTTAAATAGGAAGTTCTATAGAAAAAATTGTTCCCTCGTTCAATTGGCTTTCTACAGATATTTTACCACTATGAGCTCTTACTATATCATTAGCTAGCGAAAGTCCTAAACCAGTGCCTTTACCTGTTGGTTTTGTAGTAAAAAATGGCTGCATGATTTTATTCATATCTTCCTCTCGGATTCCTATACCATTATCAACAACGCTTATTACGGCTTTGTTATTTATTAAATCTGTCTTGATCATTACATATGGTTCGTAATGTGAATTATCCTTTTGCTTTTCTGTAAGATATTTTTGATGAATAGCATAAATGGCATTATTTAATAAATTGAGCAAGACACGGCCTATATCTTGTTTCATTAACTCCAAAGTACCCATTTGAGGATTAAGATCATGGTGAAAGGAAAAATTGAAAAATCCAAACCTAATTTTACTTTCAGCCACAGCCACTTTGAGATATTCTTCACACATCACATTGATATCTATATGTTCTTTTTGACCTTTACCAGGGCGGCTGTGCTCAAGCATGCTTTTTATAATATCACCAGCTCGTTTTCCATGTTCTTGTATTCTGATATCATTTTGTATGATATCGTCTGCTATAATGAGCACTTCTTCAAGATTATTATTATCAATTTCTTCTTTGAGCTCAAGCATTAATTCTTGATTAAGGGAGGCAAAATTATTAACGAAATTTATTGGATTTTGAATTTCATGTGATATTCCGGCTACTAATTCGCCTAAAGAGGCCATTTTTTCAGACTGTATAAGTTGGTTTTGTGTTTGCTTTAATTCTAACAAAGTATTTTCAAGTATTCGTCGTTGTTTTTCTATTTCTTTCTTTTGAGTGTCAAGCAATATGTAATCCCTTCTCTTCTGTCTATAAGATAGAAGAAAATACAAAATAAAACCAAACATTAGGCCTATTACCATCAACCCGGAAATAAAAAAAACCACAACGTCTGACGAAGTAATTGATGAATTATCCATATTTTTCTATTTTGTCATTTTGGGTCGATTTATAATTTAGATAAATAGAATAGCTATAAACCATGTACAAAAATGCTGCAAAAAGCAAATTAATTTTATAAATAATCATGGGAGGATTTTCTAAATTATAAACCTTAAAACTATGGAAGCCCCAAACAAGATTATTGAAAGAATAATAAACTAAAATAGCACTGTTGAACCAAAATATGCCTTCTTGTAAAAGGTTTTCGTAATGTAATGAATTTTTGATTTTTATAAAAAGAAGTAGAGAAAAAAACACCAATAACACACTTTCGAATATCATAATATTTGTGTTGCTCTCATCAAGAGGCTGATAAAAAATTGTATTCATAGCTTCAGCCATCAACAAAACTATCCAAGAAACAATTAATAATTTGGAGATTCTATTGGAGTTAAAGAACTTTGAAAATATGATCACATATATTCCGTATTCCACTAAAGTAAAAAAATGGTATAAAATGCTGTTGGGAAAGTCATAATAGAATGGATGTACAATAACTAATATCTCTAAAAGCATCGTCATAAATATTAGAACGCTCAACCACTTAAACCCAATATCTATTTTAGAATAAGTCATTAGCCCTACAAAGCTTGCAACAAGTAAGGCAATATAATAAATTATATGGAA
Source organism: Saprospiraceae bacterium (assembly GCA_036782555.1). Lineage (GTDB taxonomy): Bacteria > Bacteroidota > Bacteroidia > Chitinophagales > Saprospiraceae > OLB9. Next base: position 16,428 of record DAIPYV010000029.1, on the reverse strand, counting down.
AAAATTAAAATACACTATTCCGGACAGAAAGGAGGACAAGGATTTGCTTTATCAAAAACAGACGATTGCGAAGGATTACTTCTGCCTTCTTGGTTAGATGGAATCATTAATTGTCCGCCATTCAATCCTACAGCTATTAGGTTATACTTTGGTAAAGTACTACCTCGCTCTGGTGCTTCCGCTCCTAAATAAAACATAACTTGATCGGCTTTTCCCCCTATTTTATTGTTGGATATTATTTCTAACAATTGATTGGCTTGAATAGTAAATCCTTCTAATGGAACTTGTTCGTTTCCGCTCTGTATTTTCAAGGGTTGGTTTTCTTTATAAAAATTTCTCAAACTTACGGCTTCATTCCAGGAAATGGCCATGCTTTCTAACAAATGGTCTGTCGTAGTAGCTTCTTTTTGGGTGTAAGAACTCAATACGACAATACTGCAAAACACGAATACCGCACTCATAAATCCGAATAAAAACAAACGATACGAAGGTTGCATTTTTTATAAATTTTAATGGGGTTTTGAAAAATAACACAAATTCACAATCACAAAGATAATAAAAATATTGATTGACAACATTTTTTTAAATAATAATTTTGATTTAATCAAAAAATATTAAAAAAAGTTTAGAAAACAGCCTTAGAAAGTACTAATATTGAATGTTGTTGTGCACTAATTCATTGTCAATTTTAAAGAGTAGTTTCGTGCTTTCTCTTTTAAAACTTTAATTACTTATTTCCTTTTTTATATTTTTGCTACCTTTGCGACTATTTGTTAAATAAATATTCAACTTTTGTCTATGACTAAGTACAATGATAGTCTCAAACAACTCAATCTTCCTGAAATAGATAAAGAAATTCTAGCTTTTTGGGAGGCTCAAGAGGTATTTAAAAAAAGTGTAACACAAAGACCAGAAGACAATACTTTTGTCTTTTATGAAGGACCTCCTTCAGCCAATGGCAAGCCAGGCATTCACCACGTGATGGGTCGTACGGTTAAAGATATATTTTGCCGATTTCAGACTATGAAAGGTAAGCGAGTGGAGCGTAAAGGTGGATGGGATACACACGGGCTTCCTATTGAGTTGAGCGTAGAGAGTTCATTGGGCATCACAAAAGAAGACATAGGTAAAAAGATTAGCGTGGATGAATACAATGCCAAATGTCGTGAAACCGTCATGCAATACAAAGATGTATGGGATGATATCACCCGCAAAATGGGCTATTGGGTAGACCTTGACAATCCTTATATTACATTTGACAATAATTATATAGAATCCGTATGGTGGCTTTTGGGTCAATTATACAAAAAGAATCTCCTTTACAAAGGGTACACCATTCAGCCTTATTCTCCGGCCGCTGGTACAGGTTTAAGTTCACATGAATTGAACCAACCAGGCTGTTATCGCGATGTATCAGATACATCGGTGACCGCTCAGTTTTTAACCAAGTCAGAGACCTTGCCGCAAGATTTACAAGGTTATGGTGATATACATATATTAGCCTGGACCACTACACCTTGGACTTTGCCATCCAATACTGCGCTGACTGTAGGGCCTAAAATAGATTATGTACTAGTCAAAACATACAATCAATACACGCATCTGCCCGTAAATATCCTATTGGCGAAAGATCTAGTCTCTAAGCAGATGGGTGGAAAGTACCAATTGGCGCAAAATGAAACAGATTTGTCTTCATATAAAGAAGGAGACAAAAAAATACCTTACATTATCTTGACTGAAATCAAAGGTGATAAACTTATAGGTACAAGATACCATCAATTACTCCCTTATGCCCTTCCATACCAAAACTCTGAGAATGCCTTTAGAGTGATAGGTGGTGCATTTGTCACTACAGAAGATGGTACAGGAGTGGTGCATACAGCGCCAACTTTCGGAGCAGATGACGCCAAAGTAGCCAAAGAGGCCGTGCCGGAAGTACCGCCTATGTTGGTATTGGATGATAGTGGTAATGCTGTACCTTTAGTAGATTTACAAGGAAGGTTCCTCTCAGATCTCCCTGAAATAGGAGGTAAATACGTCAAAAATGAATATTTTAATGAAGGAGAAGCACCAGAAAAGTCTGTAGATGTAGATATAGCTATAAAGCTCAAAGAAGAAAATAAAGCTTTTAAGGTAGAAAAATATGTCCACAGTTATCCACACTGTTGGCGTACTGACAAACCTGTGTTGTACTACCCGTTAGACAGTTGGTTTATACGCTCCACAGCCATGAAAGATAAGATGATAGAGCTCAATAAAACTATCAATTGGAAACCTGCAAGTACAGGTGAAAAACGATTTGGCAATTGGCTTGAAAATCTCAATGATTGGAACTTGTCGCGCTCACGTTATTGGGGTATTCCACTTCCTATGTGGCGCTCAGAAGACGCTACTGAAGAGAAGTGTATATCTTCTATTTCAGAATTAGACCAAGCTATTGTGGAGGCCAACCATAAACTTGGATTAAATCAATGTGTACCCAAAGACCTACACAGGCCGTATATAGATGACATCATATTGGTATCACCATCAGGTCAACCCATGAAGCGAGAACTCGACCTCATAGATGTGTGGTTTGACTCCGGGGCGATGCCTTATGCGCAAGTACACTATCCGATGGAGAATGGGGATTTGATTGATAAGGGTTCAAAATTTCCAGCAGACTTTATAGCTGAAGGAGTAGATCAAACCCGAGGTTGGTTTTTTACCCTGCATGCCATAGCGAGTATGGTATTCGAAAGTGTCGCTTATAAAAATGTGGTGTCTAATGGTCTTGTTTTGGATAAGAATGGTGTTAAAATGTCCAAAAGATTGGGTAACGTTATCGATCCTTTTATAACAATAGAAAAATATGGAGCGGACGCTACACGATGGTACATGATATCCAATGCACAGCCATGGGACAATCTCAAGTTTGACCTTGAAGGTATAGATGAGGTGCGCCGAAAATTTTTCGGGACTCTGTTTAATACGTACTCGTTTTTTGCTCTGTATGCCAATATAGATAAATTCAAATTTGCTGAATCGTACATTTCTTTGGAAAAACGAGCTGAAATAGATAGGTGGATCATAAGCTTACTCAATACTTTGGTCAAAAACGTAGAATCAGAGCTCAGCAATTATGAACCTACCAATGCCACAAGGCTCATTATGAACTTTGTGGACGAGCATTTGAGCAATTGGTATGTCCGTCTTTGTAGAAGACGTTTTTGGAAAGGAGAATATTCAGAGGATAAGATAGCTGCCTATCAAACGCTTTACGAATGTCTCAGTACCATATCAAAACTAATAGCACCTGTGGCTCCTATGTTTTCTGACTGGCTGTACAAAAACTTAAACGATGTCTCTGGTTTGGAGTCCCATATTTCCGTACATTTAACGGATTTTACACACTATAAACCGGACGCTATTGACAAGGTTTTGGAACAAAGAATGGACTATGCACAGCGTATATCTTCATTGGTGCTCTCTATCCGCAAGAAAGAAAACCTTCGTGTCCGTCAGCCATTAACAAAGATCTTGTTGCCTATTTTGGACGCTTCTTTTATTGATCAAGTGGAAGCAGTCAAAGAATTGATACTATCAGAAGTCAATGTCAAAACCATAGAATACATTACCGACACAGATGGTTTTATCACCAAAAAAGCCAAGGCCAATTTTAAGACTTTGGGAAAAAAATTGGGTAAGGCCATGAAAGAAGGTGCAGCCATGATAGCCGATATGGACCAAAAAGCCATTCAAACCTTGGAAAAGGAGGACCAATTTACTTTACATATCAATAGCGAAACGTATGATATTACTAAAGAGGATGTAGATATCACTTTTAATGAGATACCTGGTTGGCAAGTGGCGATAGATAGAGATATCACAGTGGCTTTAGATATTCAATTGAGCGACGACTTGATAGCTGAAGGTATTGCACGTGAATTGGTCAACCGCATTCAAAATATCCGAAAATCGAGTGACTTTAATGTGACAGATAAAATCAATATCAAGATACAAGACCATGCTTTAATCAGACCAGCCATTACGCTGTTTTCTGATTATATCAAAAATGAAGTATTAGGAATAGATATATCATTAGAAGATAATGTAGTCGGCGAAAGTGTGGAAATAGTAGATGAGGTATTTTTAAATATTGAGGTGAGTAGGGTCTAATAAACTATACATTAGGTGAACCAAAAGATTTTTTAATTATATCCTAATTCTATGTTGTCATATATATATACATTACCATCATAGGCTTAGACAACTAATATTCTAACCCTACAAACTTATTATATTGGACTACCCAATAGTAAAGTCCGCTTTATGCATTATAAAAACTCATCTAATCTATTGGTGAAAGGCGCTTTAATAGTAGAAAAAAATTAAAAGCAAATTATTAGTTTATAGTATTGTTTTTCTCCTTTTCTCCATAAGGACAATGCCTGCATCCACTACCACAACAATAGCCTCTCTCTAGGAGATAGTGGGCAGTAAACACCATATATCCATTTTCGAAATAATAATCTTTGCCTTCTTTGAGGGGCTTTTTCACTATGAAAATCTACTTATTTGCAGTCACACGATGAGAATCAATCCATTGACCTATAATATGATAGGACCCAAATAAAAATGTACAGAAAAACATGTTACCTAATATAGATTTCGTCAAGAAAGGTAGACCCGCTGTATAAGACATAATCAACCCTTCAAACCCTTTAGGATAAATTGAGACTGGAGACATCCAAGCTCCAGCATTAGTTATCAAGAAAAATAATATGGAAGAACTCAATGCGGCAATAAATATATTTTTGACAGTTATTTTATGAAGTAAAAATTTACTTACTAATACTATAACTATCAAGGACATTAAATTGTACATCATATAGGATGAATACCATATCATACCGCTTGCTTCTGGATAAAAGCCTCGTAAAACAGTGTTGTTTAATATCAAATCCGCAATATACCACAGAGCCATAGGAATGATGACCGCCCAATAAGTGCGACTCAAATAAGCGGCTCCAAAAATGGCAATACTCTCTAATGGTGTAAAATTAGGATAGTGAGGTATTAGACGCGCACCTACACCTACAACCAACAAGGATATGATAAGCCAAAATTTAGATTTTTCCTGCATGATGAATGATATTTTTAAAATTATTTGCAAATATACAATCATTTGTCAAAATCGAAAGAATATCCTCCTACAAAAACCAAATATCTAAAACAATAACTCATATTCCATAAAATATTTTACCTTTACATTTTATATAAAAACATTAACTTATGTCTTTTGAAAAATTAATATCAGATATAGAAAGATATATCCCTATGGCCTCTAAGTCTAACATAAATGTCTCTGCCAGAGGTGTGGATTGGCATTTGGACCACATATTAAAAGTATTGAATACTATATGTGTAGCCACCCAGACCTCAGATCCCGAGAACTTCCAACCGAAAATTAATTTGTATAAATCATTAATATTGTTTTTTGGATATATGCCGAGAGGCAAAGGAAGGTCTCCAAAATCACTCAATAATCTTGACCCGATAAATGAAGAAGAAATTATCGAGCAATTTGAAATAGCAAAAACTAACCTTGCTAGCTTAAATAAACTATCAAAAAACCATCATTTCAAACATCCTATTTTTGGACATCTTAATCTAATACAAACTAAGAGATTTATAAAAATACATAGCCACCACCATTTAAAAATAATCAGGGATATTCTTAAGTAAAGCTATAGAATTTAAATATCTATTGAAACAAAGAGAGGGCATTTTTAGTTTGTTAAAGATAAAATGGAATATATGTACTTTAAGCATGCCTTTGAGGGCAACAATGAAATTTGGCGTTATATCATCGGTGTTGTTTTGGTATTTGTTGGTTATTTTGTCGGGCAAGTCGTCATGCTAGGTATCATTGGCATCAATGTCAACTTTGATATGGTCCTCTTACAAGAATTCGAAAGTTCCATGGATTTTTCAGTACTGGGCCTGAGTAACAATGCAGGATTAATCCTTCTTTTGTTGATGTTTATATTTGCTACATTGGCATTATATTTTGTAGTGAAATATCTACATTATAAAGATTTTTTGAAACTTATCACACCAAAAGAAACAATAAATTATAGTAAAATTTTGTTTGGTTTCGGATTTTGGCTGATAACTATGCTGGTATTAGAAGCTGTTAGCTATAGCATTACACCAGAAAATTATGAGTTTAGGTGGCATGCTACCAATTTTATATTTTTGGTGATGATATCCTTAGTGCTTTTACCTGTACAGACCAGTTTTGAAGAGTTGTTTTTTAGAGGTTATCTGATGCAAGGTTTAGCATTTTTTGCAAAAAACAAATGGCTTCCTATTCTAATATCTTCCGTCCTTTTTGGATTGGTTCATTCGCTCAATCCTGAGGTAGAAAAATATGGATTTTGGACCATGCAAACTTACTATATGCTAGCTGGTGGGTTTTTAGCCCTCATTACAGTATTGGATGATAGCCTAGAACTGGCCTTAGGCGTTCATTGGGCAACAAATTTTGGAGGTGCTGCATTATTAAACTATGAAGGCGGCGTACTCAAAACGGATAGTTTGTTTTTAACAACAGATATCAACCCTATGATGATGACCTTGACTTTTTTGATTTCCGCCATAGTATTTATTTTCATTTGTTACAAAAAATATAATTGGCCATCATTAAAAACTGTATTTGAAAACAAAAATCAAGATTTGACGGTATAAAAACACACTTCTTTTATTTGGATCAATTTTTATAATGAGAAAATAAAAAATAAATAAATGAATAAATTGATAATCATCTTTGGAACTCTATTAATGTTTTCGTCTCCAATATGGTCGCAGCCAGAAAGATGGCAGCAAGCAGTAAAATACAAAATGGATATAGATTTTGATATCAAAAAGCATCTTATTACGGGAACTCAAATATTGGAATATACCAATAATAGTCCTGACACATTAGACAAGGTGTTTTATCATCTATATTTTAACGCTTTCCAGCCTAATAGTATGATGGACGTACGGTCACGCGAAATAGAAGATCCTGACCCTCGTGTTACAGACAGAATCAAAAAATTACCCTCTACCGAACAAGGATATCAAAAAATAACCAAGCTTAAAATGAATGGCAAAGGCGTGATATCAAGACCTATGGAAACCATATTAGAGGTTACACTAAAAGAACCTATCTTACCTCACTCAACCGTGACTTTTGAAATGGAGTTTGAAGCTCAAATCCCTAGTCAAATCCGTCGTTCGGGCAGATTTAATAAAGAAGGTATAGAATATTCATTTGCGCAGTGGTATCCCAAAATGTGTAATTATGATTACCAAGGGTGGCACGCAAATCCTTATGTAGGCCGTGAATTTTATGGTATTTGGGGTGATTTTGATGTGAAAATTAATTTGCCTTCCAATTATGTAGTAGCCGCTACAGGTTTACTTCAAAATAAAGATGAAATAGGTTACGGCTACAGCAAAAATGAGCCAAAGAAAAGAGAAAAAAGGCAGACCTGGCATTTTAAAGCCGAAAATGTTCATGATTTTGTGTGGGCGGCAGACCCAGATTACAGACACATCGTCCACGAGTGTAAAGACGGAACGATTATCAGATGCTTCTTTGAACCAGGTGAAAAAACCACAGAAAACTGGGAAAAACTTCCTGGAATCATGGAAGAAGCCTTAAATTTTCTCAACCCTCGATACGGAAAATATCCCTATCCAGAATATGCCTTTATACAAGGTGGCGATGGAGGTATGGAATATCCCATGGCCACACTTATCACTGGCGAAAGACCTTTAGTCAGTTTAGTAGGTGTATCTGTGCATGAATTGGTCCACAGCTGGTACCAAGGTGTTTTAGCAACTAATGAAGCCCTCTACCATTGGATGGACGAAGGATTTACCAATTATGTCAGTGCAGAAGTCATGAATCACCTCCGCTCAAAAGGCTTAATACCTGGGAAATCTGTTGAAAATCCTCACCTACAATCCATCAAAGGTTATATCAACTTTTCTCAAAGCGGCAAAGAAGAGCCCATGATCATCCATGCTGACCATTTTCAGACCAATACGGCTTATGGCGTGGCTTCTTATACAAAAGGAGAGGTCTTCTTAGAACAGTTGAGATACATAATCGGAACTGAAGCCTTTGATAAAGGTATGTTAAGATATTTTGATGTTTGGAAATTTAAGCATCCCAATCCCAATGACTTCATAAGAATAATGGAAAAGGTGAGCGGTTTGGAATTGGATTGGTTCAAAGAGTATTTTGTGCATACGACGCACACTATAGATTATTCGATTGATAAAGTAGAAAGAAATATCATCACTCTAAGAAAAAAGGGTGTAATGCCCATGCCTGTGGACCTATATATAAAATTAAAATCTGGAGATGAAATGCGGGCCACGATTCCATTAATCATGATGCGCGGCAACAAGGTTAATGACGGCCACTTTGCACATGACAGAGTTTTCAGTCCTTGGCCGTGGACACATCCGACATATCCTATACAATTAGAAGTAGAAGCCAGTGAAATTGAAACCATAGTCATAGATCCAACAGGCCGAATGGCAGATATCAATAGAGCTAACAATATTTACCCCTGGCATGTGGAAAATTCTATAATAGAAGTGGATAAATAACTGTGTTTTCTTGAGTAATAAATAGGGATATTTTTTGAAATCACAATGGCAAAAACATTTATGTGCCTATTTAATAAATAATGGAATATTTCCCAAAATCTTAAAATAGTTTTTTATCTGAGCAAAGCACTAGGTAACCTAAGACATTTTTTAAAATTTTTTAATGCTCATTTTATGAATCATTTACTTTATGTTACAATTCTATTTATTATTTTATCTAGTTGTAGTAGAGAAAATGAAGCATTATTAGATAAAATTTTTCCATGTGAAAACGAATTCAAAAGATATTTAAAACCAGAAAAATCAATCATTGAATTTGAAACTCATGAAATTGAATTTTATAATGGTTCAAAGTCCTCTGAAAAGTATCTTATTATGCCCATGGCTATAAGGCTTTTTGAGTTTTATGAATATGGATATCTTATTCTAAATAAAGAAACAGATGAAACAAGTTTATTAGAAATTCCTCAATATTATGCGGGATTTCCCCTTTCGTCGCCACTTTTAATGCAGATACATAAAGATAATTTATATTTAGCAATAAGGGAACAATCCAATAGTTGGCGGCTTCGGGTTATTAACTTAACCACTCTTCAAGAAAGAGAAATATCACTTGACTATGAGGGTAATAAAATTCAAGAAATATTACAAGTAGAAATATTTAAAGATGACATCTACGTTCTGTCTGATTATAGGGAGTTCTCAGGTGTCACCAGAGTATCTGTAAACGATGATTCAACTATTGAATATAGAAAGTATAATGATGGTCATAAAGATATAGGTTTTAAAGTGATGCAAATAGAAAATGATCCACCATTTTATTTACGAATCGCAGAAGAGAATAATGGAAATACTCTTGTCCAAAAATTTAATTTATTCAGTCATCAAGAAGAATTTACCTTTAAATTTAAAGAAGGACTAGATAATAGCTATACATTTAATTTTGATAATGTTCATATTCACACTGATGGCATCATGTATATAAATTTGTTTGTAAACAAAGGAGTTGTAATTGATGTAAAAAACAATTCTATCCTCAAAGAAAATGATTATCATATGGAAGTCATCAATGATAAATATGCAATTTCTTATACTAAAGACAACTTGAATTCTACAAGAAATCAATGGATTATGACTAAAGGAGGATTTAATAAATTATTTAAAGCGGATTGGGAACTCAGTTTTATTTCATATTTTAGCTTAGGTGAAAAGCACCTATTAATAGATAAATATTCAGAGGTAAATGTATTAAATTTAGAAACTGGATGTGTAGAATATCAGGTTAATGTAAGTTCTAGTAACGTCATTTTTAGGATTATTTCTTATAAAAAAAGTGAAGATGAATTTGTAACTATTAATGGTACTGCATTAAAGCTTTTCAAAATATAAATAAACTATGAAAAAATTAATATTTATATTCTTGATCGGATTATCTTTAAAAGATAGTCAAGCACAGTTTTCCATTCAAGCAATAAGCGGTTTCCAACAAACTTATATTAATAGATTTGACGTAGTAGGAAAGGAATTTAGCCCAACTGTTAGCTTAAACATAAACTATGGAATTGATAATCTTAATTGGTTGCTTTCAATAGGGTACCGGAAAATAAATGGCAATATTTCGAATAAATACATTTTTTATGACCACCGCAATACTCAACGTAAATCTGTATTTTTCAACGAAACAATTTATGAATACGGAATACTAAATGATATTATTGTTGATTATAACAACCAGTTTTTTGATATCCATATGAGTAGAAAAATAATTAAGGGTTTATATTGGGGATTAGGCTTGGGGTTAACTTATAAAAGGGCAATATTCCGAGAAGGTACCTCTAAGTCAAGGTTTCACTATTACAATGTGGATTTGAGTGGATTAAAATTTAATCCTATCGTGTCACCTCTTTTAAACACCAGTATTCAATATAGATTACCGTTACACAAGAAATTTGATATGGTGGTCAAAGCAGAATATTTATATACATTTGGTATTAATGTACCAGAACTTAAACTGAAAAACATTAAACAACACACAATTATAGCAGAAGCTGGGATCTCATATCAATTATTTTAAGATTTAAATCTGTATTCATTGCAAATGGTACTTGCTAAACAATGATTTAATTAAACTTTTTAAAATGGCTTTAATTATAACAAAACAACTCACTCCTTCATTAGTCCGTACTCATCGTTGTTAATCTTAAAAGCCTCTTTTTTGACACTTTTGGTCACCCATGTATTTGTCTCTGACTTCTTGGTTTTACTGATGTTTTCATATTCTAAAACCACACCATTGATATCTTTATAAGCATTATTTTTATTGTAAGATTCAGGAGCGAACTTCATGAAGAAGCTCTCCATACTTTTGTCTTTTTTTACAGGAAAATCTTGTGTTAAATACATACTGATATTGTCCTCTTTGGACTCCCCTTTGTACTCTTGACAAGTATAACCCGCTACCTTTTTGGTTTTACCTGTGGCTTTAAATTTCATATCGTCTTCATCATCTACTTTTACATTAGAATCATTGGCAAAAGAGGACATCATTTTGAAAAAGTTGGGTACGACTTGACCTGATTTATTACCTTTTTTATCAGTTGAGTACATTATAGCCGCATCTTTTTCTACATCTAAAACGATGGTGCTTTTTCCCTCTTTTTTATCCTCGGTCTCTATACCAAATATCCCCTGATTTTCTGAATAGTAAAGGGTGACGTTTGATTTTTCTTTATTGGATGTGGTTTCTACCATTTGTATGACATCAAAGGAATATGACGGAGGTAGGTCTACCGCTGCATTCATATTGCTCAAATAATTAGTATAGGCCTCCGACCATTTGTCCCAATCCACCTCTTCTTGTGTACCGATAGAATCTTGGAATCGCTCTCGCATTAAGGAGTCCATCGTTCTTTCGACTGGTTTAAAGGCACGACGTACTATTTCGTCTGATATCACTTGTACCAACTTATCCTCTACTTTTCGGTTAATTTTACGAGTAGCTTCACCTAAAATACTACCCATAATCTGAGATTGAGACTTATCTATAGAAAAAATTAAAACAATACTAAGTAAAATATACTTCATACTAAAAAATTTAAGTGTTTAATAAACCTATATACCTAAACTAATAATCTCTGAAAAAACACCAGCGGCGGTCACCTCAGCACCTGCACCTGGTCCTCGCACTATTAATGGATTTGAATTATATCGTTCTGTCTTATACACTACCATGTTATCACTGCCTTGTAAGCTATAGAAAGGAGTATCTGGTGTCACTATTTCAACGCCACAAGACACGATATTGTTCTCACTTTTAGCAATAAATCTCAATACACCATTTTGAGTCTTGGCTTGATTGAGCCATTTTATGAAATAATCATCATTATCTTTAAGACTAATAAAAAAGTCTTCTACAGTAGTAGCTTGCATACAAACATCTGGTAAAATGGGAGAAAGCTGTATATCTGTCATCTCTATGGGAATGCCAGCTTCCCTGGCTAAAATTGTTATTTTTCGCATCACATCAGAGCCTGATAAGTCGTCACGAGGGTCGGGTTCAGTATATCCCTTTTCCTTAGCTTCCATTACTAAGGAACTAAAGGGTTTTGACCCATCAAAATTATTGAAAATATAAGAAATAGACCCTGACAGTACGGCTTCTATGGATAAAATTTTATCCCCACTTTGTATGAGGTTTCTTAATGTTGATATTATCGGTAATCCTGCTCCTACATTGGTTTCAAACATGAATGGAGCATGATGTTTCAAAGCCAATTTTTTAAGTCCCTGGAACCGCTGATAGGGTGATGAAGCCGCTACTTTATTGGGTGTGGAAATAGAAATACTGTTGGTCAGTATCACTTCATAATATTCTTGCACATAACTACTGGCCGTACAGTCCACAAAAATACTATTAGATAAATTAGCCTCCAACATCTTATCTATAAATGTCCTGATATGTGAGTTTTCGTTATGATGATAAAATATATTTTCCCAATTTTCTAATTCAATACCGTCAGAGGATATCAACATCTTTTTTGAATTGGCCAGCCCACACACTACAATTTCTAGTCCAAAGTGCTCAGCTAAAAATAATTTTTGTCGCTCCATTTGTTGCAAAAGAGTTTTACCAATGAGACCAATACCTATCATAAAAAGATGAAGTCTCTTAGTTTTGGATAAGAAAAATGCATCATGGATAACGTTAAGTGCCTTGTTTTCTAAAGACTTGTTGATAACAAAAGAAATATTTAGCTCCGAACTTCCTTGAGCTATGGCCATGATATTGATGCCGTTCTTTCCTAGAGCTCTAAAGAGTTTTCCAGCTACTCCAGGTACATGTCGCATATTTTCTCCTACTACAGCCATGACAGTCATGTCTTTCTCTATTTTTATGGGACTAATGAGTCCTTCTTGAATTTCTTTTTCAAATTCATCTTGAAGTATCTCCTTAGCTTTATCTGACTCTTTGTCCGATACTGCCAACGAAATAGAATGCTCGGAAGACGCCTGTGTAATCAAAATAATATTGACTTTACCCCGACCTAATGCTGTAAATAAGCGTCCTGAAATACCAGGAACACCTATCATACCTGTACCCTCCAAACTGATCAATGAAGTACCCGACAAAGCACTAATACCTTTGATGGCTGACGGAAAACTATCGTCATATTCTTTACTAATCAATGTGCCAATAAAAGTGGGATTAAATGTGTTTTTGATATATATAGGAATGTCTTTTGCTAAAGCGGGTTGGATGGTCGGTGGATAGATGACTTTGGCACCGAAGTGGGACATTTCCATAGCCTCAGCATAACTGAGTTGAGATAAGGTAAAAGCATTCTTAACTTTGCGTGGATCAGCTGTCAACACACCATCTACATCTGTCCATATTTCCAAAACTTCGGCTTGTAAAGCTCCAGCAAATATAGCTGCAGTATAATCTGAGCCTCCACGCCCCAAGGTTGTTGTCAAGCCTTGATGATCTGAGCCTATAAACCCTGTGATGACCTGTACTGTACCCTTTTTGTCAGAAAAATATTGGCTTATTTGTGGATTAGTTACAGCAAAATTTACTTTGGCAGAACCAAAATCACTATTAGTCTTGACAACCTCTCTTGCATCTAAAAATTCCGCCTTTATCCCGTGTAAATTCATAGCTGCAGCAATAATATAGTTGGAGTTTCTCTCACCGAAACTCATGGCATAGTCCATAGATCTAGGTGTGGCCTCACGAAGCAAAAAAACACCTTTTAAGAGGTCTTTTAGTGTTTCATGGTTATGGGTTATATGATCAATGACCCTTATGAAAACATCCGAATGGCTTGACAAAAGCTGTGCACACATATCTTTGTGTTTGTCTTCATAGGTTTCAAACACTAACTGATAACTCATATCTCCACGAGATGCTTTTTGGCACATATCTATAATCATATCTGTCACGCCACTAAATGCCGAACAGACTACAGCCACACTACCTTCATGTGTAGCCAAGGGTTTTACGATGTCTATAATTTGTAAGATTCTATCCGATTTTGCAACGGAGGTTCCACCAAATTTTAATACTTTCATTGATTATTTATTTTGAATACTTGGGTAGTCTGTATATTATCTAATAATGCTTTGTTTTGTATTTACACACACAAAATGATGAATATACAATACCAAACTGCATATATTTAGAACAAATAAGGGGCAAAGGTAGCATTTTAAATAATTATTGATAACCCGACTTTAACCTTTTTCAATCTTAATGCGTCTTTTTTCTTCTCCCTTATGCTCAATCTGGATGTCATATCTGGGTTCTATAAAAAAACTTTCCGCTATCTGTGGCCACTCTATAAAACAATAATGACCGCTATAAAGATAGTCTTCAAAGCCTATATCATATAGCTCTTCCTCGTTTTTTATCCGGTACAAGTCCATGTGATAGATTTTTTGTGATGTTGTTGTGTATTCGTTAATAATAGCAAAAGTAGGACTGGAGACCTCATCATTATATCCTATTTTTTGGGTTAATGCCTTGATCAACGTCGTTTTTCCTGAACCTAAATCCCCAGTAAACGTAAATATTTTTGAAGCTAGACATGACTCTAAGATTTGTTGGGCCACATCCTCTACTTCATCCAAGGTATAAATGGTTTCTATCACTATCACTTTTTAGCTTTGTTAATTTTAAAAACCAAAAATTAAGGCAAATGGTTTTGGGAATGGGGAGAATATTGATAAGTGCTATCATACTATTAAACTCGGACAACCCTCATAATCTTAGCGTCATTGTCAAAATTCGTTTTATTTTTTCTGCCAAATATTTAGCAATGAATTTCAAATTACATTTTTTGATCGCAAAGCCGATTTATTTTATTGTATTTTGTGCATTCCATTTTTATTTTATTATGTACCGAATCAACCCGAATTGAGTGCTTAATGAAAACATACACTAATCAGTATACGTTACAAATGGAGCATGAATAAAACACCAAAACAATAATTATTATTCTGCTTACAGTGGAAACTGGCTATTTGAGGAAGACGTATTTGAAAGACATAATGAAACGAACAAATCAAAATGATGCGTAACCATAAACAGAAACAAAAACAAAAACCTCCAGATGACTATAAAAAACACCAACAAAAAATAATAGATTGGAAAAAGTCTATCGGATGGACAAAACAAAATACCGAGTATAAACATTAAGATATAGTTCTTAAAGAATTAGTATAAATATGAAAAGTAATAGTTTTAGCGCAATGACTGATGAAGAATTATTGGTCGAAAAAAAGAAAATGAATAAATCCAAATTTTGGCATGCGACATTTATTGGCTTTCTTGCCGGAGTGGTCATATTTGGATTAGGTGCTTGGGTTTTTAACCCAGAGAGACGTGTGGGGTTTTTTATTCCTATTATATTTCCTATTTATTTCATTTACAAATTAGTCACAAAACCTAACAACAACAAGGAGCTTGAAGATGCCCTAAAAGAACGGAACTTATATTAAGAACTTCAAGAAAAAATGGTATAGATAGGGCCAAATAAGTTAATTGGTTTTATATATGTTGCCAAAATCTTCATTTTTATCCAATTTTGGCGACCTATACATTTTTATAAGTTACCAAAATTCATTTATTTTAACGATTTTGGGGAGTTATAGTCCTTGTACACTTTATAAAAATAGTTGACATCATAAGACAGCAATTTGACTTATATTTTAAATCAGAATTATAAACAAGTAACTTTTCAGAAAAATGACTACTTAATCAAGCAAGGAGAAATTGAAAAAAATATTGGTTTTTAGAAATCGGCTTCATAAGATACTACATCATCGATACTGAATGAAATGATATAACTTTCAATCTTTATGGTTCGAGTGATGTAATTATTGACAATCCTTCTAAGTTTTTTTGCTCCTACAAAAGAGAATATTCAAGCGGAAAAGGACTTGATTTGCTAGGAAATATCATTTAATGTTTTTTAAGAAATGTTTAACCCTGTCACGAATTACAGAGTACATCACAATCCCGCTCGGGCACTTATTTCAAGCATTCTGTCAATACAAACTTTGCCCTCTTCAATAATCCAATCTTCTAGTATAATTTCTGGCAGCTCGTATTTCATACATAAATATAACTTTTCTAGCGTATTGAGTTTCATATATGGGCAGTCATTACAAGCACAAGCATTATTAGGAGGTGCTGGTATGAAGGTTTTATCAGGTGATGCTAGCTGCATCTGATGTAAAATACCTGACTCTGTAGCCACTATAAATGATGTAGCC